>JAOAGP010000110.1 GCA_026415695.1 Thermodesulfovibrionales bacterium
CAACTTTTTAATGGCCTTGATGATGTTACAAGGCAGAGGATAGCCAATATTTGCCTGATAAGGAAGGTTCAAAAAGGTGCCACCATATTCCACGAGGGAGACAAGGCAGAGGGGTTTTATGCCATACTATCAGGCACTATAAAGATTTACAAGATTGGTGTTGATGGCAAAGAACAGATAATACATGTATTTTCAAGAGGGGAGGTATTTGGTGAGGTGCCGGTGTTTTCAGGGGGTATCTATCCTGCAAATGCAGTGGCTATTGAGGATGCTGCGTTAATTTTTATTGGCAAGACTGACTTCATCAAACTCATCTCAAAAGAACCTTCAGTAGCACTAAACATGTTGGCTATACTCTCAATGAGATTGAGGAAGTTTACACACCTCATTGAAAACCTTTCACTAAAAGAGATACCAAGTAGGCTGGCTTCTTATCTTCTTACTATTTGTGGTGATAAAACAGAGGTGAGACTTCCGATAAGCAAGTCTCAACTTGCAAGCACATTAGGCACAATACCCGAGACACTTTCAAGGATACTAAACCGAATGTCTTTAAGTGGAATAATAGAGGTAAGGGGAAGGACTATTACCATATCAGACATGCAAAGGCTTAAGGACATCGCAAAAGGGATAAAATTAGAGGAGAGGTAAATGGAGAGAATCTTAAGAGACATCATGACATTGACCCTAAAAGACATGGGGATTGACGACACAACAATTGACATTGAGGTGCCCAGGGATGAAGGCTACGGAGATTTATCCACACCCATTGCGATGAGGCTTGCAAAAAAACTAAAAAAGCCCCCAAAGGCAAGCGCCCTTGATTTGATATCTAAATTAAAAACATATCAAGATGACCTGTTTGATAACATTGAGATTGCAGGAAATGGATTTATAAACTTTAGGCTTTCAAAGACTGCACTAACTAAGGAATTGTTAAAAATCATTACTAATGATGACTACTTCAAGGAAGACATAGGCAAGGGGAAAAAGGTTCAGATTGAGTTCGTAAGTGCAAATCCTACAGGTCCCCTTCATTTAGGGCATGGTAGAGGTGCTGCAGTAGGCATGGCACTAAGCAACATTCTTACAGAGGCGGGCTATGATGTGCAAAAAGAATACTACATAAACGATGCTGGAAGGCAGATAAGCCTCCTTGGTGAGTCAGTGTTTGCAAGATATAGACAGAATGTGTGTAATGATATTGATTATCCCTTTCCTGAAGATGGCTATAAGGGAGACTACATTATTGAGATTGCAAAGACTGATGAGGTTAAAAGGCTTTTAGATGGCTGTAACAATCTAACCCCTCAAATCCATGAGACACTCAATAGACTTTCATGCGAAATGATGCTAAATGACATAAAAAAAGACCTTTCAGACTTTGGAATCTCGTTTGACAACTGGCAAAGTGAAAAGATGCTATATGAAAAGGGCATGGTGCAAAATGCCATACAACATCTCTCTCAAAAGGGCTATATCTATGAAAAGGATGGTGCAAGGTGGTTTAAATCAACCGCCTTTGGTGATGATAAAGATCGGGTCGTCATCAAACAAGATGGTGAATACACCTACTTTGCATCAGACATTGCATATCACAAACTAAAATTGGATAAAGGCTATGAGGAAATCGTTGATATTTGGGGTGCAGACCATCATGGATATATAAACAGGGTGTCTGCAGTGCTTCAGGCACTTGGGCTTAAATCAGAAGCCTTTAAGGTGTTGTTAATTCAGATGGTCACGCTTTTAAGGGGTGGTAAACCTGTGTCAATGTCAAAAAGAAGTGGAGACTTTATCACACTTCGAGAGGTCATGGATGAGATTACTCCTGATACCACAAAGTTTCTGTTCCTGACAAGGAGACACGACACCCCCCTTGAGATTGACATTGAAAAGGCAAAGATGCAGTCATCTGAAAATCCTGTCTATTATGTTCAGTATGTCCACGCAAGAATATGTAGCATCTTTGAAAAGGCAAGTTCAACGGGCATAAATCTTGATACATCATCTGATGTGATAAGTTACAACTACACAGACGATGAGATGAGGCTGATAAAAAAGGTCTTATTCTATCCAATGACATTAAGGGGTGCAGTGTTATCAAGAGAACCCCATAGGATTGCCTTTTACCTTCAGGAGTTGGCAGGGCTTTTTCATCCGTATTATCATACCGAAAGGGTGATTACCGATGACAAAGACACTACACATGCAAGGCTTATACTTTGTGAGGCAATAAAGAAGACGGTATCCCACGGGTTAAAGATGTTGGGTGTGAGTGCACCACAAAAGATGTAGATGATTTT
This sequence comes from Thermodesulfovibrionales bacterium, assembly GCA_026415695.1. GTDB lineage: Bacteria > Nitrospirota > Thermodesulfovibrionia > Thermodesulfovibrionales > Dissulfurispiraceae > DUZI01. The sequence continues at coordinate 2,307 of JAOAGP010000110.1, forward strand.
AGAGGGTAGGTTTTGATATTATTTTAGTTTAAAGTTGAATTCAAGGGTTCAAGGGGGAAGAGGCATAGGAGGGTTTGAATGGGAACCCTCTTTTAAGCCACTTAAAAAATATTTGATGCCTTAAAATAAAGATTAAGGGTTGATAACATTTATAATAATTTTGGGGAGAGGCATATGAAATACCCTAATGGTTATATATCTGTAATTGGTGCAGGTGCTTGGGGGACAACCCTTGCAATCCTTTTAGGCAACAAGGGATACGATGTTACTATATGGGCTCATGAGCAAGAGGTGATTGAATGCATCAACTCTACAGGCAAAAACCAGATATACTTGCCTGATGTTGTAATCCCACACTATATACATGCAACAAGCGATATTGAAGAGGCAGTCAAGAATGCCCGTTATATAATAAATGTGGTGCCCACACAATTTATTAGACAAGTATTTAGCAAGGCAAAACCCTTCATAAATGGTCATGCTTACATCATAAGTGCATCAAAGGGTATTGAAAAGGACACACACCTCCTTCCATCAATGATACTTGAGGATATCACTGGCAAGCCCGTTGCAGTGCTTTCAGGACCAAGCTTTGCCATTGAGGTGGCAAGGGGGTGTCCTACCGCTGTGACCTTAGGGATTAAAGATAGAAAGGTTGGATTAATCATTCAGGAGCTCTTCAACACAGATTATTTCAGGGTCTATACTCACGATGACATCGTGGGGATTGAGATAGGTGGTGCTATAAAAAATGTGATTGCTATTGCCTCTGGGATTTGTGAAGGATTAGGATTGGGCAACAATGCAAGGGCAGCACTCATCACCCGTGGACTTGCAGAGATAACCCGTTTAGGCTTGTCAATGGGTGCAAAGGCACACACATTCTCTGGGTTAAGTGGTCTTGGAGACCTACTTCTTACCTGCACTGCAATGATGTCAAGGAATTTTACTGTTGGTTATAGATTGGGAAAGGGCGAAAAACTGCAAGAAATAATATCATCCACAAGGTCGGTTGCAGAAGGAGTGCCAACAACCCTATCAGCATACGAATTATCAAACATTCATGGTATTGAGATGCCAATCACAGAACAGGTTTACCTTGCACTTTATAAAGATAAGCCACCAACAGATGCTTTAAGAGATTTGATGACACGCTCACTAAAACCAGAGTTTGATGCATACTAATCAGATAATAAATCTCCTAAAAGACCTCAAAGACAACCTCATCTCAATAGAAGATGTAATAGAAAAAATAAGGTGTATGCCATTTGAGGATGTCTCTTTTGCCCACATAGACCATCACAGGCATATACGAAGCAGTATTCCAGAGGTAATCTTTGGCCTAAATAAATCAGACAACCATGTAGTTGAGATTGCAAAGATGATGTACAAACAGAGCAAGAGGTTTTTGATTACAAAGACAACTAAATCCGTTTATCAAAAGTTAGACATCAAAGAGGCAGTCTTTCATGAACTGTCATCTACCATTGTATGCGGTGGTGATAATACTCAAAGGGGAGACATCCTTATCCTATCTGCTGGCACCTCCGACATTGCCGTAGCAGAGGAGGCATTTGTTACAGCAAAGTTTTTAGGCAACAAGGTAGAGATGATTACAGACATAGGTGTGGCAGGCATACACAGACTTTTTCACTATCTTGATAGGATAAACTCGGCAAGGGTCTTGATTGTAATCGCTGGTATGGAGGGTGCCTTGCCTTCAGTAGTTGGAGGGCTTACAGATAAACCTATTGTTGCTGTGCCTACATCAACGGGATATGGAACGAGTCTAAATGGGATTACCGCTCTCTTTGCCATGCTAAATTCTTGTGCACCCGGCATCGGCGTTGTAAACATTGACAACGGATTTGGTGCAGCCTGCCTTGCGCACAAGATAAACTCTCTGTAGAATTATATAAAGTCAAATAGGCTTGATTTCATCACATCCGAAGACACCTTTCTTAGACTCTGTAGGCTTTGCTCTTTCATTTGAATAAGCAGGTTTACCCTTGCGTAATCATCTGGTGTCATTGCCATCTCATCAGAAAGATAGTTTGTGTTGTCTGCAGAGAGTTTCTGCAAAAAGTTGTCTTGGTCAGACAACTTCAAAAGCCTCAAACTCACATCGGCCTCTTTTTGAGAGACCTTCTGTATGAGTTTCTCAAAGTAGGCATATGCCTTGTCTATCCTTTTATCAATCTCTGTCTTTTGTTGAGGTGTAAGTCCTGCCGCATCCACCTGCATAGCCTGCTGTAGAAAGTTTATTGCCCTAAATATGTAGTTTTCATTGAGATAACTGTTGTTGTAATCGTAGTAACCTGCAGACGGAGGAGGTCCTGCACTGTATGTTTGGTCAGGATTAGTAACATATGTTGTATCTGGGTCAAAATTTATAAATGGTGAACCAAAGGTTGAATCAAACTCATTTGGGTTTGTAGTTGGGTTGTATCCTAAACCGTTTGAAAACACAGCATCAGCCGGTGTAGAAGCTGAAAAGTTGAAACTAAAGATATCGCTTCCCGGCAGATTTGACTGGATAAAAACCCCCTTGCCAATCTCAACGACTATGTTGTCTGAAGTTCCTTTGTATTCACCTGTAATAGGGTCAAGTGGCTCTTGATCACCGCTAAAACCAGCAAAGAGATATCTATCACCTACTTTCGTGTTGGCAATAGAGATGATGCTCTGCTTTATGCCATCTAACTGTTTTGCATAGATCTGCCTGTCTTCCTGTTTCATAGGACCTATCTTTATGATAAGGTCTTTGACCATCTGCAATAACTCCCTCAGATCACCTAATGACGAGTTTGTTGCCTTCAGGTTGATAGTAACTGTTGCAATCGTCCGTCTGTATTGTTCAATCTCGCTCAGATTTGACTTGTATGTGTTTATCCTTGCCATTGCTGATGAATCATCAGACGGTCTGTTTATCTTTTTTCCAGTTGCAAGTTGCTCGTGCCACTTCCAAATCTGATTCATATTATCTCTTAAATCATAAAGTGCCTGATCATAAATCATCTTGTTTGTAACCCTAAACATCTCAAATCACCTCCCCTATCTGCCTGTCATGTTGACAAGTGTAGCAAACAATTCATCAGCCACTGTGATTAATTTCGCTGCTGCCTGAAAAGACTTTTGATACTTGACAAGGTTTATTGCCTCCTCATCAAGGCTCACTCCTGATGTCTCTTGACGCTTCTTTTCTAACTGCTCAACCGTTATCTTGTAAAACTCGCTATTTATCTTTGATGCCTCTGCCTCTACACCCACATAATCAACAATTCCCTGATAAAACGCCATGGGCTTACTACCAACGATTATGTTTTGCTCCTTTAGACCGTTAATGAGTCTCGCTGTAAGATTGTCACCCGAACGAGGCGTCTGTGGAGGTATAGGATAGACATTGTAGTCGCTTATATCTGAACCACCGTTAGGGATGTATGAATTTGTATGAAAACCAAACAGTCCTGCTGCGGTGCTGTTTGAACTCGTCCAGTCAAATACAATGGTGCTACCAGTGGTATTCTGAATCGTATATAATCTCGTTGCTTGATTAAACGATACCGTAACACCTGCACCTAACATCGTCTGTAGAGCTGATGCAAGTTGGTCTCTGGTGTATTCACCAACAGGTAATTGACCGATTATGTATGTTGAACCACCATTTAGGCTATACCTTATCTGATTGTTCATCGTGCCTACTGGCACAGTATCCCCTCCTGCAACTGCAAGGTGGTTAGGGTCAGATATTGCTACTGATAGGTTGATAGCAGCGTTTTTATTCTGTCCAATAGTAAAATTAGCACCTGCAACCAAACCATTATCCTGTATGACAACCCTTTTACCGTCAAATTCAAGTATCCTTCTTGATGCGGTATCAACGGTATCTGTAATAGCAATACTACCTGATGTTGGTGGCACTGTAGAGTTATCTGTCCAGTTTGCAGTCCATGAATTACCACCGTTAAACACTATTGATGTGTATTCCCTATTGATAGTATTTGAAAACTGGGTTAAGTCTTGGACATTGTACCTTACAACAGTTCCATTAGTAGGATTTGTCCATGTAACAAGAGAGTTGTTTTGATAGAAAAAGTCCTTGCCTGTTGACCCGTCTAATCCATATCCTTGACGGTGATAGAAATTTACTGCATCTGCAAGGTTTATAGCCAAAGCATTGAGTTTATTCATAACCCCCAATATCACTTTATCCCTTAAGTCAATGTTTGCCTTTATCTCACCACCTTGAATGTCATCTGTAATCTCACGAGGTGGAGACTGCATGTTAGAATATATGTGAAGTTTTCCAGCCCCATCTACATCGTATGAGAGTTCATAATACTTCCCTCCATCTACAAGAGGGTATCCTCCTAAAAGTATAGTGTATCTGCCATTGTTGTCCTCAAAGACATTGACCTTCATAATCTCAGAAAGTCTTTCAACCAAGTAGTCTCTCTTGTCTCTTAAGTCATGGGCTCCCGGTGCCATGCCAATCTTCTCGTTTAATCCACTTATTTCTTCGGCTATCTTGTTTATCTCTGAAATAAGGGTCTTGGTGGAAGACACGAGGGATGCCCTCTGGTTGTCCAAATCCCTAAAGGCGTTTGCTATCCTCTCTGCCATGTATTCTGCCTTGTTGATGAGCATTGCCCTGTCTGCGTATGCCTCTGGTGACTTTACAACCTGCTGCCATTGGTCAAAGAAGTCATTTATACCCTGTCCAACACTTGCATCTTGGGTTTCATTAAATATATCCTCAATCTTAAACATGTTGCTTTCATAGGCATCCCAATAAGCTGCGTTAGACTTCTCCATCCTTATCTGACTCGTTGTGAAGGCATCATATAGCCGTCTTATTTCAGCCAATGCAACCCCTCTTCCGCTTGACACTGCACTTACAATGTATCCTGCAGGAACAGTCTCATATACCGGTTCTTGCCTACTATAACCGGGCGTATTTGCATTTGCCACATTATGAGCTACAGTATCCATAGCCCTTTTATTTACAAGCAGTGCGGTCTTTCCTATGTCAAAAAGTGAAAAGAGAGCCATATCATGCCTCCACTGAAAACCTTTCTTTTGGCTTTATATTAAATGTTGCCAAAAAGTTGTAAGAAGTCTTTATGTAATGCAGAGACTTTGCAATAAGCCTGCTGTTAATCCTATTTAAATCCCTGATGGTCTTAATCACCTCTGTAAAATCATCTGCAAGTTCCATAAGTCTCAACTTGTAAGGACCATCAGACCTCAAAGCCAAGTCGGATATCTTTAGGTTTTCAAAACCCATTTGCTCTAATATCCTTTGCCTCTTTTCATCACATCCCTTAATCTTGTAAGTAACCATCTCCTTATCCCTTAAAAGGGTTTCCAATTCTTGAGCATCTAACCTTACGACCACCTCTTTTTCCTTTTTTAATAACTCCACAAGCTCAACACAAAGGTCATACTCCTTCTTAAGCACCGTAATTAGATCTTCATATAAATGAGTCAATCAACACCTCCTTAAGCATCTTGCCTGCTACTGCCTCACCCTTCACATTGTATGTGTTTGAGTTTATGGCATGTTGTATCTTATCAACTATGTCTGTCCTGATATCAGGTATCTTGCTTACATCTACCTGAAGTTTTGCAATCTCCCTTGCAGTATTTGAAACAGTTACCTGATCAGTCTTTTGCCTTTCATCTACAGATTCAACCGCATCCCTGTCCTTTGGCTTGTCATTTTTCTGTAGATTGATTGCCCCTGCAATCCCTCCAACCTCATATCTTTCTGGTATCTTCATCCCCATCCCTCCGTTTTTTAATATAATTAGGTTATCGGAGGTATGGGATAAAAGATTTATCCAACCATACTCAAAGGGTCAACAGCCTCACCGTTTAACCTCACCTCAAAGTGTAGGTGCGGTCCTGTTGACCTGCCTGATGAACCAGACAGGGCGATTACCTGCCCTGCCTCAACCATCTCTCCCCTTGACACAAGGTTTTTACTATTGTGTGCATACAAAGTGGAAATGCCATTTTCGTGTTCCACTATTACCACCTTACCATAACCTCTTGCCTCTGAACTAAATACAACCCTTCCTGCACCTGCTGCTCTAATCTCCGTATTCTCTTTAGTTGCAATGTCTATGCCATAATGTCTCTTCTTAACCCCATCAAACGGGTCTGTCCTGATACCATATTTAGATGAAATAGTTCCTTTTACAGGCAGTTGAAGTCTTATTGGTGAGTTTAATACCTGCGGGATGGAAATATTTTCACTTCGCATAGACTTTTTTTCCGATTCGTTCATTGATTGAGTATTTGTGTCCGCTTTTAAACTCGTCTTGTCTTCAACACTATTATCCTGTTTTTGTTTTAGTTTGTCCGTTCTTGTTAAAAACTCCCCAACACCTATTCCACGCACAGAAAACATATCAGACATCTCTGCTGAAAAGATGGGGATATATGGACCTATCGTCTTGTTTTTTCCTAATTCTGTTGATTCAAGGAGTGTCTTTAGGAGTTCGTTTAAAAATACCTTTTCAATCTGTTTAGATACTTCTTCTGAACCCTTACCATTAATACTTGGATTAGCATTTGTGGGTATGAAATCCTGTTTTATGGCATATTTCGTCTCAATCATTGTATCCTCACAGTCATTGCAACTATCAATTAACATGCCAATAATTGATAAGGATTGATGTTCAGGGGACAGATTAAAAACCTTCCATCCACTGTTAATTCTGTGCAGCAATTAGTAGAACGGTAGGCTTTGATTAAGGATTATTAGTTAGATTTAATCTGATGTTAAACTAATCTCTTGTATGCTTTCTTCAACAATCTCTCTGACCAAGGGGTCGTTATCTTGGCGGTGTTTTAAAAGGTATGGTATAGCAGACTTGTGTCCAATTAATCCGAGGATATAGGCACAATCACCCCTAACAGTTGGGCTTGGATCTGAAAGAAGTCCTGCTATTAAGGGGATTATATCTACGAGGGCATCTCTAAAACCATTCACTAATGTTTCAACCAATGCAGTTGCACCTATTCTCACCCTAATCCTGTCATCCACGAGCATATCTTTGATGAGGGGGAAGCAGTCTTGTTGCTTTTTAAACAAATCAATGATGTTTTCAAGAAACCCCTTGTCCATGTAATCAAGTATCATGTCTTTATCCTCTTGACAAGGGAGTTTATCAGTGCCAGTCAGACCTTTTTGCCCTCCTCCTTGAGATATACTGCTCTGCTGAAAGTGCTGCAAGACATCCCTGTGCACAGGCAACTACAACCTGTCTAACCTCATTACATGCAACATCTCCAGCACAGAAGACCCCTTCAACCGATGTCTGCATTGAGTGATTATATTTTATGCAGCCTCTTTCCCCAAGACTTACTGCCTCATTTAAAAAGTCAGTAATGGGTTGACTGCCTTGTAGGTAAACAAAGACGCCATTTGTTTGAAGATTCTTATCCTTCCCTTGTGAGTCTTTAATCGTTATTGATGTTACAACATCCTCTCCGTTGATTGACACAACCCTGAAGCCTTCTAATACCTCAATGTTATTTATATCGTTTATTTGGGTTTTTATTGCATTTGGGGAGATTAGATACACTACCTTTGCAAATCTGCTTAGATACTGAGCCTCCTTAACTGCCTCTTCAGACCCTCCGATGACCGATACTATCAAATCCTTAAAAAATGCCCCATCACAAATTGCGCAATAACTTACACCTCTACCAATAAATTCTGCTTCCCCTTTTATTGTTGGCTTTCTCCCCATTGAACCCGTTGCAATGATAACGGTTTTAGCCTTAAAGGTATCATTCATTGTGAAAATCTCTTTGATATCACCCTGAAGGCTCACACCGATAACCTGAGCCTCAAGATATTCTGCACCAAAACCTATTGCCTGCTGTCTAAAGATGTCCAAAAGATCCTTGCCTTTTATCGGCTCTTTGATGCCGGGATAATTTTCTATTACACTCGCATAGGCAAGGGCACCTGCATGAGGGGACTTATCCAAGACCAATGCCTTTAACCCTGCCCTTGCTACATACTGAGCAGCTGTCAGTCCTGCAGGACCACCGCCGATGATTACTACATCATATATCCTATCATCCATAACCTATTCTCCAATGATGTTGTTGTTTTCATCTAAAAACAATATTGTTGGTTTAAAGTGTGAAATCTCTTCATCTGAAAGCAGGCAATAAGCAAAGATAATAATCCTATCACCAACAACGCCTTTCCTTGCAGTAGGACCATTTAGACAAATCGCCTTTGACCCTTTAGTGCCTGGTATTACATATGTTTCAAACCTCTCACCGTTGTTGAAATTACTTATAGACACCTGTTCGTAAGGCAATAATCCAGCAGCTTTCATTATATCTTCATCAATTGTGATACTGCCTTTGTAGTTGATATTCGCCTCTGTAACACATGCCATGTGTATCTTTGACCTTAAAAAAGTTCTCAACATCTCATCCTCTTTTTTTCTTCTTTTAAGTGATTAATTATTCAACCTTACACTACTCTATTATCTTTGGCACCCTGAAATACGAATCCTGTCTGTCTGGTGCATTTGCCAATGCCCTATCTACATCCAATGATTGTGAAGGTATATCTTCTTGAAAAACATTAGATATGTCTAAAACATGAGAAGTGGGCTCAACATTAGTAGTATTTAGTTCGTTTAGCTTGTCTATGTAAAGTAGAATGTCATTTAGGTCGGTCCTCATCCTCTGTATTTCATCATCTGACAACTCAAGCCTGCTTAAGCCCGCAATGTATCTAACATCCTCCGCTGAAACCTTCATACACTTATCCTTTCAAGATTTGCAAGCCCTGCTATTAGTTTTTTAATCCCGATACCGGGGAAATTGACTACTACTTTTGCTGTATCTCCATTGCCACAACATTCCCTGACAATACCTACACCCCAACTCGGATGCTTGACCCTGCATCCGATATCAAACGAGATATTAACCGTATTGCTTGTAGATGGTTTTTCCGTTTGCACAGTAGGACTCACTGTCTTTTCCATCCAATTACAACAGTCCTTTGGCACATCATTTATAAATCTTGAGGGTTGACGCTCTTGCACCTTTGAATACAGTTTTCTTCTTCTTACACTACTCATGTATAGTCTTTCCTTTGCCCGAGTCATACCCACATAAAACAACCGTCTCTCCTCTTCCATGTCTGCTGCATCTTCTAAAGCCTTGCAGTAAGGCAATATCCCTTCCTCTAAACCCACCAGAAATACTACTGAAAATTCCAATCCTTTAGCACCATGTAGCGTCATCATTGACACCGAATTACAATTATTAGATGTTTCAAATCCCGACATAAGTGCAGTCTTATCAAGAAAAGCCTGTAGGCTTATACCTTCAGACGAGTTGATGAGTTCTATAACATTCTGAACCCTTTCATCCTCAAGGGTTTCAAGATAGTTTGTCTTATTGACAACAGCCCTCATAATATCACTTGCTGTTTTTTGACTATTGCCTATTAAATCATCAATCGTGTTGACGAATGATGAGAGTTTATCCTTAATGCTGCTTGTAAAGGAATTGTTTGAACTAATTATCTGTTTGATAACTGTATAAAGGCTTGTTGAATTCCTTTTTGCCTCTTGTTCAATCTTGTTTATTGCAGATATCCCAATTCCCCTTGGAGGCACATTTAAGACCCTTCTCAAACTGACATTGTCATGTGGATTTAAAATTAATTTCAGATATGCTATGACATCCTTTATCTCTCGCCTATTGTAAAAACTGATGCCATTAAAGATAGTATATGGTATTGAAGCCTCTCGCAATCCGTCCTCTATGGCCTTTGCTTGAAGGTTTATCCTGTAGAGAATTGCCATGTCTGAATACTCATAAAATCCCTTTAGATAGAGGTCTTTGATAGTCCTTGCAACATGCTTTGCCTCTTCTTCTTCATTATTAAAAAGGCAATAACAGACCTTTTCACCACATTCATTTTCCGTCCAAAGTGTCTTTTCGCTCCTTGAGGCATTGCCCTGTATCACCTTTGATGACACATTGATGATGTTTTTTGTAGAACGATAATTCTGCTCAAGTTTTATTATCTTCAAACGACTGTGGTCAGCCTTAAGTCTATGGATATTGCCTACATTTGCACCTCTAAACTTGTAGATACTTTGGTCATCATCACCAACAGCACAGAAATTGCCATCCTTTCCCACAATAATATTTGCAAGCATGTATTGGGCGTGATTTGTGTCCTGAAACTCATCAATTAGCACATATTCAAACTGCTTTCTATACCTCTCAAGCACCTTTGGATGTTCTGTAAATAGCCTTACAGTGAACATTATAAGGTCATCAAAATCCAACGCCTCGGCTCTCTTAAGCTCATCCTGATACCTTACATAAACCTTTGCTATCTTCTCATCAAAACTAAACCCATCTCCCTGCGATAAAAACTTGTCAGGTGTAACGAGCGATGCCTTGAGAATACTTATCCTTGAGGCAATGTTTTTATACAATGCCTCGTAGATGTTGAGTTCCTTAAGTATCTGTCTTATAAGTGTACACTGGTCATCTTCGTCGTAGATAGTAAAGTTGTGCTTAAACCCAAGATGGTGTATCTCTTTTCTCAATATCCTATTGCATTGTGAATGAAATGTGCCTATCCATAGGTTTTTGGTATCACAATTAATCAACCCCTTTGTCCTTTCCTTCATCTCATCGGATGCCCTATTGGTAAATGTAACAGCAAGTATAGAGTGTGGCGAAAATCTCTTTCTCTTAACCATATAGGCAAACTTTGTTGTTATTACTCTTGTTTTACCACTTCCAGCCCCAGCCAAAACAAGCAGGGGATTTCCAATGTGGGTTACAGCCTGTCTTTGTGGCTCATTAAGGTCATCAAGTAATGAGTCTTTTGCCATAACTATACTCCTTCTTTAAAAGTTTCATTCAACTGTTACACTCTTTGCAAGGTTTCTTGGTTGATCAACATCACACCCTCTCAAAACTGCTATATGATAAGCAAGCAACTGAAGAGGTATAACATACAAAACAGTATCTAAAAAGAGATTAACCTCGTCTATCTTTAAAACATTATCAGCCAGCCTATAGATGTGCTTGTCTTGAGAGGTTGTAATGGCGATCACCTTGCCACCCCTACTCTTTACCTCTTCAATATTTGAAAGCACCTTTTCATAAAGCCTCCCTGAAGGCACAAGCACTACGACAGGCAATTCTTCGTCTATTAGTGCAATAGGACCATGTTTCATCTCCCCAGCTGGGTATCCTTCTGCATGTATGTATGATATCTCCTTGAGTTTCAAAGCCCCTTCAAGCGCGATTGGGAAATGAATCCCCCTGCCTAAATACAAAAAATCATCAGACTTGAAGTAGTCTTTTGCTATCTTTAAAATCTCCTTGTTTAACTCAAGTGTTGCCTCAGCCCTTGTTGGCAAGGCTAAAAGCGCACCTACAAGCCCTATCGCCTTTTGCTCATCAACAACCCCTCTACACCTTGCAAGTGCAATGGCAAACATGTATAAGGCAACTATCTGTGTAGTAAAGGCCTTCGTAGATGCTACTCCTATTTCAGGGCCTGAATGCGTGTAAAAGACATAATCTGCCTCCCTTGATGCAGTGCTACCAATAACATTACATATCACCAAAACCTTACAACCAATGGATTTAGCCTCACGCATTGCCGCAAGGGTATCTGCAGTCTCGCCTGATTGTGTAATGGCTATAAAAAGGCTGTCTTTATCAATAATTGGCAAACGGTATCTAAATTCAGACGCAATGTCCACATCCACTCTAACCTTTGCAATCTGTTCAATCATGTATTTTCCAACGATGCCCGCATGGTATGATGTGCCACAGGCAACTATCATAATGTCTTTGAGGTTGTTGAGCGTATTACGATCAAGTCCAAACTCTTCAAGTATTACCTCACCCCGTTCGGGTATAAGCCTGCCTCTTAATGTATCTGCAATAGCCCTTGGTTGTTCATAAATCTCCTTTAACATAAAGTGACGATAACCCCCTTTTTCTGCCATCGTAGGACTCCACGATATTGTCTGCACCTCTTTATTTACTGGATTACCGTCAAAATCCGTTAATATCACGCCTTCTCTTTGTAATACTGCCATCTCGTTATTATCAAGGTATATCACATCCCTACAATGACTTAAAAACGCTGGCACATCAGAGGCAAGGAAATACTCACCTTCGCCAAATCCAATAACGAGGGGGCTTTCCTTCCTCACAGCCACTATCTTATCTGGCTCTTTTTCAGATATCACAGCAAAAGCGTATGCACCTTTAATCTGTCTTAACACTATCCTTACAGCATCCTCTAATGACATCCCCTCTGAGTATTTTCTTATGAGATGACACAAGACCTCCGTATCAGTCTCTGATGTAAAAACAACCCCTTCGTCTAAAAGAGAATTCTTTATCTCAACATAATTCTCAATAATCCCATTATGCACCAAAACTATCCCGTCTGACCTATGGGGATGAGCGTTTTCGTCAGAGGGTTTACCGTGAGTTGCCCATCTTGTATGCCCAATTGATAAATGGGACTTAATGTTTATCTCTGATAGGAGTGTCTCTAAACTATTTATCTTGCCCTTACATCTTTTTACATCTATGCCATTACCATTGAAGTATGCTATGCCTGCTGAGTCGTATCCTCTGTATTCAAGTCTTTTTAGACCATCAAGGACGATGGGGATTGCGTTTTTTGGACCTATATAACCAATTATCCCGCACATACAATAAATCTACTCTTTATCAATATTCTCCCCCTTGTTTTGTTTATCAGCCCTTCTCTTTGCCCATTCTGGAATATTCCTTTGCATTGCCCTGCTTATTGCAAGTGCATTACTTGGAACATCCTTTGTAATGGTTGACCCTGCACCAACATAAGCCCCCTTTCCTATCCTGACTGGTGCTATCAACTGGCTATCACTGCCTATGAAGACCCCTTCTTCTATGATTGTTTTATGTTTTTTTACACCATCATAGTTACAGGTGATAGTACCAGCCCCTATGTTTGTGCCTTGCCCAATGTCAGCATCTCCAATGTAACTTAAATGCGATGCCTTCACACCCTTACCAATATTGGATTTCTTGACCTCAACGAAATTCCCAATCCTTGAATCCTCTCCAATACTACTTTGTGGTCTTATATGGGCAAAAGGACCAATCGTTGCACCCTTTTTAACATGAGATTGGTTAATCACAGAGAAGCCTTTTATAACGACATCATCCTCAATGATGCACTGATTGATGTATGAACCCTGATAAATCATACAATGCTTACCAATGATTGAAGCATTTTCTATTATAACATTTGGATATATAGTTGTATCCACACCTATTTCAACATCCGTATCTATATAGACAGTTTGAGGGTCAATAAATGTAACCCCTTCGTCCATCAAATCCTCAATCTTCCTTTTTCTTAATACTGATATTGCCCTGCTGAGATCCCGTCTTGAGTTGATACCCAATAGTTCGTCCTCATCTGCAATGCAAATACCTGATACCTTAACTCCACTTTTTACTGCAACTGTAACGATGTCCGTTAGATAATATTCCCCTTTTTTTTCATTCATCGGTATCTTATCAATGAGGTAAACCGTGTTTTTATGCAATAGATAAACTCCACTATTTACCTCTTTGATATGGCTATGTTCATCAGTAATATCCGTTTTTTCAACAATACCAATTACATCATCACCGCTTCTTACAATCCTGCCGTAATCTGAAGGGGTTTCTGTCTTAAAAGTAAGTATTGAAAGTGCTGAAGAAGACCCTTTTGCCTTGCTGATAAATTCTAATAATGTTTGAGCCTTGATAAGAGGTGTATCTCCATTTATCACCAAAATCCATTCAGAAGAGTTATCCACACTTGGCAGTGCGGATTTAAAGGCATCAGCCGTGCCAAGGGGCTGTTTTTGTATTGCAAACTTCAATGAATCATTACCCTCTAAAGCCTTCCTTATTGCATCTAACTTGGGGTTGATAACAACGATTATCTCTCGGGGATTGAGGGATAGTGCCGTTTGAAGTGTCCTTTCTATAATGGTTTTGTTTAGTATCTTATGCAGTAGTTTTGGGGTTTGAGACCTCATCCTCGTCCCCAACCCACCAGCCAACACTACCACCGAAATGCTCATAACTCCTTCCCCGTATGAAACTCTTTAGGTGCTGCGATACCACCTGATAAGATTATCTTCATACCATCATCTATTGGAATGTCTGTAAACAAAACATCCTCCTTGTTAAAAAGCCTTATGTCGCCTAAATAAAGGTTGTTTGTCGGTATGTAAACTGCTATTAATTCCTTGTCACTGCCGTTGTTTGCAACCTTGCATTCCTTGGTCATAAACCCAAAGGCATATGACCCTTCTCTTGGATATTGAACAATGACAAACTTTTTAAAGGAAGAACGATTTTGTGGTGAAAAGGCATCAACCACCTGCTTTATTGCAGTATAAATGCTTTTAAACACTGGTATATGAAGTATTGCCTGTTCAATGGATGTTATGATGCGTTTGCCAATTACATTTGTTGAAAACAATCCAACAAGGAATATCAGCAACACAGCAGTAAGAAAACCTAAACCTGCTACATGTTTACCTAAAAAGAGGTCATAAAAGGTGCCTAATATACCATCAATCAGATTAAATAGAAATATTACAACACCAATAGTTATGAGTGATGGTATGGTTACAAATAAACCTGCAATAAACCTTCTCTTGAAAGTGGCTTTTATGGATTCAGCCATGTCTTAAAGATACCTTTGGATTACCCTGTCTTTATATCAAAATTTGAATAGACATTCTGAACATCGTCATGGTCTTCAAGGCTTTCAATGAGTTTCATCATCTGCTCACCTTGACTACCTTGAAGTGTGACATATGTCTTTGGTATCTTTCCTATCTCAGATGCTGATATAGGGATACCAGCCTTTTCAATCGCCTCTTTTACTGAGGAAAAATTCTCCACAGAGGTGAATATCTCATAATTGTCATCTTCAGGGTCATTTTTCAGGTCATCAGCACCTGCATCAAGGACAATAGACAAGAGCGTATCCTCATCAATCTTTGATTTTTCAACGAGTATATAGCCCTTCTTTTCAAAGTTCCATGATACACAGCCTGTCTCACCGAGGCTACCACCATTTTTAGATAGAATGTGCCTTATCTCTGGCAATGTCCTGTTTTTATTGTCTGTAAGGACATCTATAATAATAGCAACCCCCCCAGGACCATAACCCTCATATGTTATCTCCTCATAAACCATCCCCGGAAGTTCCCCTGTGCCTTTCATGATAGCCTTTTTGATATTATCTGAAGGCATGTTTACCTCTTTTGCCTTCTCAATGGCTGTTCTTAGACGGGGATTGCCATCGGGATCTCCGCCCCCAAGCCTTGCAGCAACGGATATCTCCTTGACTATCTTTGTGAAAATCTTACCTTTTTTTGCATCTGTGTGAGCCTTTTTATGTTTAATCTGTGCCCATTTTGAATGCCCTGCCATCTGTCCTCCACAAAAGTATCTGATTATTAATGATAATCACTTACATAAAAGACTGTCAAGGACAAAAAAACTCTGCTAAGACACACCTCATTATCCCAAGGGTCAAAGCCTTTATTAAAAGACTTTAAAGGCAATAAGCAATAAAGGATTGGATTTAAGACTTTTATTGATTAGAACTACTGTCAATAAAGTTGATAAACGAGTTTATAATTTGTTTTGTTTCAGCACCAACATTGATGAATTCTGTTCCAAGTAGATAAAAATTGTTTTTCTCCCTTATGTTTCTCACTGTGCAATCAATCTCAATATTTTTATCAAGTATCAAAAAATTAACATAAAAGTTAGATTTCTCATATATCTCATCGTTTATTTCATCTTCAGCAGGTATCTCAATCAGACATCCTGACTCGCTGATGTCAAGTATCCTAACATTTGCAGTTAAAAAGGTATTGTCCTTCATCCTTTTAAGTATCTTTGCGTTGATGTTAGTCTGCACCCTCTTGGACTTCCTAAAAGACATGCTCTTAATCTCTGTCGGAAACTTAAAAAATATAATGGGAGCTGGAGTATATTGCATAGAAATCATATTTGTCTGAAAACCATATGCCACTCCATCCTTGACAAATCTTATGATACAGTCATCACTTGATGTTAGCCTCATCGTCCTCAATAAAGGACTTTTGACAACAAAGAATGAGTTTGTATCCCAGCCAA
>JAOAGP010000011.1 GCA_026415695.1 Thermodesulfovibrionales bacterium
AAAACTGGAGGATTCTATTGATGAGAGTGCTGGTAAGTGACAACATTTCACAAAGGGGCATTGAGATCTTCAAACGGGCTGGACTGGATGTTGATGTAAAGACAGGACTTAAGCCAGAGGAATTAAAATCAATCATTGGAGATTATCATGCATTGATCATCAGGTCTGCTACAAAGGTTACAGCGGAGATAATTGAAGCAGCCCACAACCTCAAGGTCATCGGTAGGGCTGGCTCTGGACTTGACAATGTGGACAGGGTTGCTGCATCAAAGCAGGGGATTGTGGTGATGAATACCCCCGGTGGTAACACTATTACCACTGCTGAACATACCATTGCCCTTATGTTTGCAGTTGCAAGAAAACTACCTCAAGCATATGTATCTATGTGTGCTGGCAGGTGGGAAAAGAAATTGTTTATGGGGACTGAACTATTTAACAAGACACTCGGCATAATCGGGCTTGGAAACATTGGCACTGAGGTCGCAAAAAGGGTGCAAGGACTTGGTATGTATGTTATTGCCTATGACCCGTTTTTAAGTGAGGAAAAGGCAAAAAGCCTTGGTGTTGAAAGAGTGGACATACCAACTCTACTGAAGAGGTCTGACTTTATCTCTGTTCATACACCCCTTACTAACGAAACCCGTAATCTTATAAACTCCAAAAACATAAAAGACCTAAAAGATGGTGTCTACATTATCAACTGCGCAAGGGGTGGCATAGTCAACGAGAAGGCTCTCCTTGAGGGATTAAATAGCGGCAAGATAGCAGGTGCAGCACTTGATGTTTTTGAGATAGAACCTCCTGTTAATAACCCTCTTGTAGGGCACGAAAAGGTTGTCTGCACCCCTCATCTTGGTGCTTCAACAAAAGAGGCTCAAGAGAAGGTGGCAATTGCTATTGCAGAACAAGTGACAGACTTTTTAGTAAATGGAACCATAAAGAATGCAGTTAATTTTCCCTCCATACCTGCTGATCAGGTTTCAGCCCTTCAACCATTTATCACCCTTGCAGAAAAGGTTGGGGGTTTTGCATCACAGATATCTGAAGGTGGCATTACAGAGGTTACGATTGAATACAGAGGTGAGGCATCTGCACTTAATACATCACCGATAACCATAGCGGCAATCAAAGGCATGCTCACTCCTATAATTCAGGAGAATGTAAACTTTGTAAATGCCCCTTTTATTGCTAAAGAAAGAGGGATTGAGGTCAAAGAGACAAAGAGCACAGACGCTGGAGATTACAGAAATATGATATCCGTCCATGTGAAATCACCTGAAAAGACCGTCGTTGTATCTGGAACTTTATTTGGGAAAAAAGACCCAAGAATAGTCAAGATAAACGAATTTACCGTTGAGATAGTCCCAGAGGGCAACATGCTCATGATGCACAACAACGACAAACCCGGTGTAATTGGTAATATTGGCACGCTATTAGGCAGAAACAACATCAACATCGCAAGGATGCACTTCGGAAGACGCAAGCCGGGCGGGTTGGCTATATCAGTGGTAAACATTGACACTCCAGTAGATGAGTCAATCCTTGAAGAGATAAAACAATTACCAAACATCCTTGATGTCAAGGTTATTGTGTTATAAATAAGGAGAAGGATATGCCAACATTATTAATAGTAGGGACACAATGGGGAGATGAGGGTAAAGGCAAGATAGTAGATTGCCTGACATTAAAGGCTGATATTGTAGCCCGCTATCAAGGGGGCAACAATGCTGGACATACGGTAGTAATCAACAATGATGAAAAATACATACTTCATCTGATACCGTCTGGAATATTGCATAAAGGCAAAAAGTGCATCATTGGAAACGGGGTTGTCATCGACCCCAAATCACTTCTTGATGAAATTGAAGGATTAGAAAAACGAGGTGTAGATGTATCCAAAAATCTCTTTATCTCAAAGAATGCCCATATCATAATGCCTTACCATGTGGCTATTGACAAGGCATCAGAGATGAAAAAAGGAGACAAAAAAATTGGCACAACCGGTAGAGGTATAGGACCTTCCTATTCAGATAAGATTGCGAGGTATGGCATAAGGGCAGTAGATTTACTATCCGAACAGACCATAAGGACATCCGTTAACCACAGTATTGATAGGATAAACTTTCTACTTGAAAAATACTATTCCGTTAGCCCCATTGACCCCGAAAAAACGATTGCTGACTATTCATCTTATGCAGAAAGACTAAAACCGTTTATAACAGATACAGTCAAGATGATAAACAACGCTTACGATAAGGGGCTTAATATACTTCTTGAAGGGGCTCAAGGCACACTACTTGATATAGACCACGGAACCTATCCATTTGTAACCTCTTCAAACACAATCTCTGGGGGTGCATGCACTGGACTAGGCCTACCACCAAAAAAGATTGATAATATCTTGGGCGTAGTAAAGGCATACACGACAAGGGTCGGAGGCGGACCTTTCCCAACGGAACTAAAGGATGATTTAGGAAGATTCATTCAACAAAAGGGTGGAGAATACGGTGCAACTACTGGAAGACCTCGCAGATGTGGATGGTTAGACGCTGTGGCTCTAAAGTATTCTTGTATGATAAATGGACTTACTGGTATTGCACTTACAAAATTAGACATACTTGACGAATTGGATAATGTAAAGATTGCTGTTGGTTATAAATACAATGGCAAAACAATAGATGATTTCCCTCATGAGATTGAAATCCTCTGGGGTTGTGAGCCAGTGTATGAAACATTTGATGGATGGAAGGTTGACACCTCTGGCATCAATAATTTTGATGACCTACCCACAAATGCTAAGAAATATATAAAAGCCATAGAAGAAATATTGGGCATCCAAGTTATGATGGTATCAACAGGGCAAAAAAGAAACCAGATAATCCAGATTGCAGAACAGTTTTAGAATAAACCAAATACTTATGTTATATAAATTAAATTGAGGAAAATGCCCTTAAGAGACATTATCTTTTGTATTTGCTAAAGATGTTTTGCCAGCCCAGATCTCCTTTGAGCAAAAGGCAAAGGATTTTTTTAGCAACCCTGATTGTTTTACTCCTCCTTTTTGGTGTATGGGTAGAGATAAGGGGGGCATTTCTTACAAGACCTATGACTGATTTAGGTGTGTATCTTAGAGCAGGATATGCAGTAAGAGAAGATATAGATATTTACAGTATAACTGATGACAATGGTTGGCACTATGTCTATCCTCCATTTTTCGCAATCCTTATGTCGCCACTTGCATCTCCACCTAAAGATATTGATTCTGTAGGGTATATCCCTTATAAATTCACTGTGGGTTTTTGGTATATCTTTACATTATTGCTCGGGATATATGGTATTCATATATTAGCCAAGACCCTTGAAGACACAACACAAGACCCATCACTTAAAAATCCCCCTCTATTTTCTCAACAATGGTGGGCATTAAGGGTGATACCCTTTTTAATAATGCTACCTGCAATAGGAAGGTCTCAGATGAGGGGGCAAGTGGGGTTAATCATAGCGTTTTTGTTTTCCTTGTGTGCGGTTAACATCTTAAAGAATAATAGATTTAAAGCAGGCTTATGGCTTTCTGTTGCATCCTCAATCAAGTTAATCCCAGCGTTTTTGTTTTTACTCCCCTTATGGAGAAGGGATTTTAAGATGTTGTTAGGTGGTGCCATTGGTTTTCTAATCACATTAGCAATTATCCCCATGATGATATTTGGGATAGATGAAACCATTGATTTGTATCTTACCTTCTACAACGAGGTTTTACATGCAGGGGTAAAGGGTTCTGTAGAATCATCAAGAGGAGGCGAGCTTACCTGTATCTCATGCACTGATAGCAACTCACCAATGGCAATAATACACAATATTCTTAATCCCGAAAAGACCTCAAGACCAAGAGAATCAATCCCTATTGTAAGATATCTGCATTGGTTTTTTGGTTTTTTATTGTTATCTACCATTTTTTATCTTGATGCAAAAAAGAATAATAACCAAACTCAAAACAACATCAATGATACAATACTTATGGGATGCCTTGCGATTGTGATGTGTGTAATTAGCCCAGTTTTTCACCCTCATTATATATCAATGCTTGTTCCATTTGTAGTGGTCATACTCTTTTGTCTGTGGGAAAAACACGGGTATAACAACATCACTCCTTTTTGGAAATTCCTCTTTTGGTCAATACCTATCACGCATATAATTACATCCATCGGTGGTCCACTGTGGGTGTTTAGAGATTTTGGACTTGTCCTCTTTAACACCCTTCTTTTACTTGCTGGATGTGTAATACTATTAAGACAGACAAACAACTCTAAAGGAGTCTCATAACTTGGCAGATAAGATGTATAAAATGGCAATCATCCTGCCTTTGTATAATGAAGAGAACAAGGTTTTGCAGGTACTAACAGAGGTAAAAGACTTTGCAAAAAGAAGAAAAGACTACTATTTTGTCTTTGTTGATGATGGCTCAACTGATAAGACCTATCACATCCTGAAAGATAATATTGATTCCGATGAAAACATTGATGTCATAGGTTACAGTCAAAATCGTGGTAAGGGATACGCTATAAAATATGGATTTGAACATATTGATGCAGAATACTACTGTTTTACAGATAGCGACCTTGCATATCCTTTAGAACTGCTTGATACCATTTATACCCAATTACAACAATACGATTTGGTAATTGGCTCAAGAAAGATGGGGAACTCACTTAGAAGACCTAATCTTGTAAGACACATTTTAGGGGAAGGCTACAACAGGATTATGAGGTTTATATTGGGGGTGCCATTTAAAGACAGCCAAGCTGGAATCAAAGGATTTAGAAAAAAGGTTGTAAGGAGTGTCTTCCCTAAAATGACTATCTTTGGCTTTGGCTTTGACCCCGAAATACTATTTCTTGCTCAAAAAGAAGATTTCACAATCTCTGAAATCCCAGTAAAGGAAAAGGCTTCACATACATACAAATCTTGTAAGATTAAACTGACAAAGGACTCCCTACGGATGTTTAGGGATTTGATCAAGGTGAGAATAAACAATTCTCTAAAAAGATATGGATAGGCATATTCTAATAACCATTGATATAGAGGAATTTGATATTCCAAGGGAATTCGGGATTGAGATATCAGATGACGATACAATACAGATATCATCACAAGGGACTGAAAGGTTCTTTAATGTGATTAATAGCCTTAACATCCCTTGCACAGCATTTATTACTACACACTTTGCCCAAAAAAAAACTGAACTAATAAGATCAATTGCAGAAAGACACGAAATCGCATCTCATGGTTATTATCACACAAATCATGTAAATGACAATTTGGCATCATCAAAGATTGACATTGAAAAGATAATTGGACAAGAGGTTTTAGGATTTCGTCAGCCAAGACTGATGAATGTGGATACAAAACTCCTGTGTGAATCCGGATATCTTTACAACTCATCCCTTAACCCAACTTGGATACCCGGTAGATACATGAACCTAAACAAACCAAGACTCCCCTTTTCTGAAAACAAGATCATCAATCTACCAATCTCTGTAACTCCATTATTAAGGTTTCCGTTGTTTTGGATAACCTTTAAAAACATACCAATAGACATCTATAAAAAACTATGTTGTTGGACACTAAAGAATGATAAATATCTACATCTTTTATTCCATCCGTGGGAATTTGCTGATATTAAGGACTTTAACCTCCCGAATTATATAAAAAGACCTTGTGGAAATGATTTGTGTGATAGGCTTTCAGATTTTCTTTCTTGGATTAGTCAGTATGGAAGATTTTTAACATGCAGACAATACATAGAATATACAAACCATCCTCTTTTTTAAAGGAGATTTAGTTTAAAATCCTCCTTTTTACTAAAGGTGAGAATAGTAGGGGTTAGTATTTCAATTTCCCTCTTTAACTACAGTTGGTATAGGTATACTACCCATATACTGTTCTTCTTAACTTCCGCAATTCCTTACTTGCCAACTTCCTCGCTTCTGTGCTTCCGACTTGCTTGCTTCCCGATTTTCCCGCTTCCAGACTCTCCCAATCTCCGTGCCTCTGTGTCTCTGTGGTTGATTTATTTTCGTTTTTACCACAAGAGACGCAGAGTAACAGAGAAAATTTTTAATCATTCTTTTTACCTCCGTGCCTCCGTGTCTCTGTGGTTCCCCTTGAACCCTTTAACCCTGTTTTAACTAATTTACATCTTCTGTATAATAAAACACCATGTTATCTCAAGCCCAAAAAGAATGGATACTCTCCCAAGCCCTCGTGCCTGAGCACCTGCCCGATATGATGTCTTTTATTTCAGGTGGTGAGGCTGCTTTGTTTGAAGACGATTACCTCTTTTTGAAATCAGACAATTGGGCAATATTTGTAGGTTATCCCCTATCTGACAGATCAGAACAGGATAGTCTTGATAAGTGCATTGAACGGTTTATCAGAAAATACAAGCCTGAAACCCTTTGGCTTGTATCTGAAGGGTTTACTTCCACCAGCCTAAACACTAACTTCTCAAAAATCCAAGAAGACTATTATTACAGACTAAACATTCCAACATTGCTTAATGGTAGTCTAAAACGGGCAATAAGAAAGGCATCTGAAGTCCTTCAGGTTGAGATAGACCAATCCCCAACCTCTCAACACAAGGGATTGGTAGCAGATTTTATTGCAAGTAAAACATTACCCAACAACATCAGAAAACTCTACTTAAGGCTTCCTGAATATGTTAGTCAGACAAACGATGCCTTTTTATTGAGTGCCTACACAAAGAAGGATAAACTTTTAGTGGCATTCTTTGTAGTGGAGATGGAGGCTAAAAGATTTTCAGCCTACATGATTGGCTGTGTGTCAAAGACAAACTATGTCCGCTCTGCCTCTGACCTTTTGATGTATGAATTGATTAAGTTGTCAGAAAAATCTGGCAAGGAGTTTATCAATCTCGGTATCGGGGTTAATGATGGGATAAGAAGATTTAAGGAGAAATGGGGTGGCAAACCCTTTTTGAAATACGAGGTCTATGAGTATAAATCAGATGTGAAAGAGAGTAAAATTTCCAGAGATTCAACCCCACTTATGATATTTAAAAGATTATGGGGGTTGTTGAGGGGGCATAAAGAGATTAAAACAATGTGGCAGGTTAGCACAGGCAAAAGCATTTCCTATCTGATTGGTTCTACGCATATGTTTTGTTACAGTTTCATCCCGTTTTTACAAGAGATCATTAAAAGGGTTGACACAGTAGTAGTTGAAGGTCCTCTTGATAAAGAAAGGATGCAAGATGTAATCAATTCAGGGTTAAGAAACACAAGGGTGTCCCTACATGACTTTATTGACAATCAGACTATTGAATTACTGGCAGAGACCTATACAAATGCCTCGTTCAAAAACACCGCTTCTATGGACAAAGAAAGCACCTATTTTTTCTTAAAACAATGCTACATCTCTTACATAAAAGACATACTAAAGGCTCATTCACATTGGATGTCTTTTTTTAGCCTTTGGTATATGTTTCTTGACCAATACAAATGGCAACACTCAATGGATATTGACGCAATGAGATTAGCCCAAAGACATGGCAAGAATGCCCGCTACCTTGAAACCATTGATGAGCAGATAAATGCAATGGAGGGGATACCTGTAGAAAGGATTGTTAGATTTCTGAAAAAGGCTGACCAGTGGGAAGGGCATATTGAGAGGTTCCAGAGGTTATATCTAAAAGGCTCAATGGATGAACTACTCAAACAGACATCGGAGTTTCCCTCAAGGTGTGAGAGTATCATTGATAATCGTGACCCTGTTATGTTTGAAAGGATGATGCCTTATATTGAAAAGGGGAAAACCCTCATCCTTGTTGGTATTGGACATATCCCCGGTATTTTAGATAGACTCATCAAGGCTGGTATTACTATCAGGAATTTCTACGAAATAGAGAAGAAATAGAATTAAGTATAGAGGAAGAGTGTTTCTTTGAATAGACCTTGTAATAGCAATAGCAATGCCTGATAAATCTTACTGCACCCCACTTTTTCTTAAAAAACTCATTACCACTATCTATTCCAAGCCCCATGTTTAGATAAATCTTACCCTTTTTAATGGCTGTTTCAATAACACTATAAAGAAGCAGGTCTGATACACCCGGCACATAATCCTTGCGAGAGAAAAGATTGAACATATAAAAACAGTATTCCTTTGAGCCATAATCAGCAATATCAAAGGCAATCAATTTACCCTCTTTATTAATAGCATTAAATACCTCAACAGTATCAGAGGCATTAAGATAGGCAGGTATCCTCTTGAATATGTATTTAGTAGCATCATCAAACAGTTTGAGGCTTACGACCTCATCAATAAGTTTGAGGTGTGAGTCATCAATCTTGCGATTTATACTAACAGTAACCTCCCTCTGTGCTCGCCTGATGCTATTTCTTAATCTTGAAGAGGGTCTAAAGTCTGCTAAATTGAGCCGATAGTAGTAGTCATCATCAGATTGGATACAGATTTGTTGTGATGGATAATCAAAAGGTGATAGTATTGCAATACCCTTAACTCCTTGTTTCTGAACAATCAAATCTAATACCTTGTTGGCAGTATCCATATCATTTTCACCATCTAATGCATATCCCACAAAGATTAGATGTGCCCCTTTAATAAAAAACAGATAATCATCAACAATGAAAGGCTCTGCCTGCGATACAGCCATGACATAATCAACCATGTGTTCGGGCAGATAGGCATTGTCATAGATGTATTGTCTTGCACTATTTGTGAGCATTTTATTTTTTAATAGCCCACCACATTACTGCAATCCTTCGTTTTATCTCGGTCTTTATGATACTGTCTTTGAATCTCTTTTCAATGTAATCTTTTACGGTAGATTTTATCCTTTGTCTGTCAACATCGGTGAATATCTCAAAAAACCTTTCATGCTGTATTATTTGT
>JAOAGP010000038.1 GCA_026415695.1 Thermodesulfovibrionales bacterium
ATCGTAAACAACAATATGATTAAACTTGAGGATTTTGAAGAAGAGATTGGTTATTGTTATATGAATGACAGTGGTAGAAAGAAATTTCTCAAAGAATTTGACCAGAAACTTTCAACAACAATTAAACATAGAAAATTAAACTGAAATGTCTCATACAGGACAATTATAAGGCTTGAATGCTATAAACTTATAAAACATCTGATAGGTGATGAGGTTTACTCACCTTTTAAGGCTTGGTGGTAGTTTGTATCCCAAAATTTGTAAAATGCCTTTTGATTTGGCAATGTTGCAAGATTATTGCAAAATTGCATTGTAAATTTGCAATAATCTTGATATACTTTCATATGGTTTATTACAAGCGAAATATTACTGATTTAATAATATCAAGACTTTCATCTGAACGCATTATTGTAGTTACAGGTGCAAGGCAGACAGGTAAAACAACGCTTTGTGAAGATATAATTCCAGAGACTTTGAAGATTCCATGTGCATATTTTACATTTGATGACCCTGATGAAAGATTAAGATTTAAGACTGCTGCTATTTCTATTTTAGAGAATATAAATACAACACTTGTTGTGCTTGACGAGGTGCAAAAGATACCAGAGATATTTGACCCAATCAAATATGTGGTGGATAAACAAAAAAAGAAATCCCACTTACAAGGCAATCGCTTTATAATTACTGGTTCATCGCAGTTACTTTTGATCAGAAAAATTAAAGAGACATTAGCAGGTAGGGCATCACTTTTTAATTTATATCCGCTTTCACTTAATGAGATATGCAGTGCTAAAGAGCAACTTCTTACAAGCATCTGGAGACAAAAGAAAATAACACCATCAATTTATAAAGCTTCTGCTGATTTATCAGCTGAGTTAATGCGACAATTTATGCAAAAGAAACAGGAACATCAAAAGTGGGGTGGTTATCCCGAGGTCTTAAAAAGACCCACTTATGAAGAAAAGATAAACTGGCTTAAAGATTATCGCAAGACATATTTGCAACGAGATATTAGCGATGTAGGGCAGGTGTCAGATACTGATTTATTTGCAACAGCACAGAAACTCATTTGCTTGAGGACTGCTCAAATCCTTTCAATGAGTGAGGTAGCAAGAGACTTAGCATTATCTGTAAATACAATAAAACGATACATATCTCTGTTGACTGCAACATTTCAATGCTATTTACTTAAGCCGTATTATGAAAATACAAGCAAGCGACTTATTAAAAGCCCAAAAATTTATTTTACTGATACAGGGTTGATGAGGGTAGTAGCAGGAGAAGATGCAATTAGCATTGGTGCTGCATATGAGACATGGGTTTTGACAGAACTGATAAAATGGAAACAACTACAGCCTATAGAGCCAGAAATATATTTTTATCGCACAAGTGGAGGATTAGAGATAGACTTTGTTTTAAAAAATAAGGATATTTTACTGCCTATAGAAGTAAAGGCTTCAGGTAAAGTAAATACAGTTGATGGACGGAATATCGAGTTATTTATGGCAGAGCATTTAAAAACTGCACCCTTTGGTATTATCGTTTATCAAGGTAGAGAAATTGTTGAGATAAAGAAAAATATTTGGGCAATTCCTGATTGGATGCTATTTTCATGATTTCATATGCCATATTTAATTATCACCTATGACATTGCTGAAGAGCGGGTAAATAAGGTCAGAAAGATTTTAAAAAAGTATTTCATGTGGGTGCAGAATTCTGTATTTGAGGGTGATATATCTGAGGGTAAACTTGAGAAATGCAGGATTGAGTTGCGAAATGTAATCAATGAAGATGAGGATTCTGTTTATTTTTACAGAATTGAAAATAGGTTAAATTATAAAAAGATTGTGATAGGTGTAGAAAAAGAGATGACAGGGAATATACTATGATTGCATCTAACCCATTTTTACCTGTAGAAACCATAAAGCCTTATCAGCCAATGGGTTTAATAGTCTAAAAACAAAACACAAAAACACGACTGGAGGTTTGATGCAAAAATTTTTATTTCAAAGACTGACTACATCATATCTAAACAATGCTAACTTATTGATAAATCAAACTTTTTACTTGTGCAGATTGTTCTTTGACAACTGCCTTTCATCTGAACCATGTGGGATATAAAGATATTGATTTTGCCCCGTCGGATTATACATAAAAGAACTTTCATCTGAACCATGTGGGATATAAAGCCTTTAGTGCCAAATACCTTGCCTTGCCCATATCTGCTTTCATCTGAACCATGTGGGATATAAAGTGGTGGGAGTGTAGATGGGATAGCAACGCTTGCTGAACAAATATATCAGGCAAGGTCTA
>JAOAGP010000070.1 GCA_026415695.1 Thermodesulfovibrionales bacterium
GTTAGTTTCTTAACAGGTTGGTTAGCAGGAATACTGGGCATTGGTGGTGGGCTGATTCGTATGCCTGCACTTATCTATTTAGTAGGTTGTCCTACACATGTTGCAGTTGGAACTGACCTTTTTGAGGTCATGATTTCAGGACTTTACGGTGCAGGGTCATACACATACAAAGGTAGAACAGAACTTGTTGCCGCTATGATTATGCTTGTTGGTGCAGCAGTAGGAGCCCAGATTGGAACCGTTGCAACAAAGTATATAAAGGGGTATGGTATTAGGATTGCTTTTGGTATCGCAGTCTTGGGATGCTGTATCTCAATTATAATGAAGCTCATACCGAAGTATGTGCCTGGCACTTATGAGATAATGGACATTGGCTCAACTGCCTTGATATTAAGTCTCGTCGGATTGCTTTCTCTTTACATCACAGTGAAGATGATACAAGGAGCAGTCAAAGAAGTTGCATCTAAAAAAGGCAATGCTTAAAACAATGAGGAGGCGATATATGAAACGCATATTAACAATATTTTTTATATTTACATCTATCCTGCTCTTATTAGGCTGTAATGTTAAGTTAGGAGAGGTGGATCAGGGAAGGGTGATTGAGTTTGATAAAAACGAATGGAGCGTGGTGCTTATTCAAGACAAGAACTATGACCAACCCGGTAATCCGGCTTATGAGGTGTTACCACCACACAAGTATTTCTTACCTAAAGACCCCGCTGAGATGGGACCAGAACCGACAGCTGGCTATAGGATGAAGCTTGATTTAGAGAAAAACAAGATTGTCATATTTGACCCTACGATACAAAACTTCAGGGCTATTGATATCAAGGTAATTGAAAAGAAAGAAAAGATAGGTAGGGATGACCCATTAGTAAAGGGTAAGAAGTTCCCAATTATAGACAAGGAGAAAAAGACCGTTACAGTTTATTCTTCAAGACAAAAGCTTTTAAGCACATTCCAAGTCCCTGATGAATATATAAACTATCCAGAAAAGACATGGGTAGCAGGTGATGAGGTAAGGGTTTATTACAAGGAGCCAGGTAAGGCATTAAGATTTATGAATATCACAAAGACTGACATTTACAAAAAGTAATTAAAGTCCCCCTCTAACATGATATATCCCGACACTAAAATGTCGTGGATATATCATGCCTTTTTAACATAACTACTCTCAATCCCAAGATATGTTTTAGCAGTAGAATCTTTCTTATCCGTTTCAACAACCACAGCCTCACCTAATGGATTTAGGTCTGCATCAAAGATTTGAACCTTATCTCCCTCATTTAGACCATCTTGTTTGCCTAATTCAAACCTTACAAACAAGGCACCTTCTTTGTCTGGTACTTTCATATATATCTCTGCCATAGAGTATTTTTTCATCAAGTTTTCAATCTTATTTGACATCAAAAAAGATATACCAACAAAAACGATACATATTGGTAAAAGTAAAAGTGCGGCAATCCAAGGACTGATATTTAGGTTTCTCTGTATCACTGAAAGAGATGCCTTGTTAAGTTCTTCTTTGTTGTTATATACGATAATCCTGATTGGCACAGGATGTAACTTCTCATTTGTCCTTTTATCAAATACATTGATTTCATACTCGCCAGTCTTTATACCTTTTAATGCGGTTAACTTCCCAATCCACATATTACCTCCAAACCAATAACCCCTTTGAACTGCCTCAATCTCAAGATTTAGCATTGGTGAGGTGCTTGTATATGTTAGGAGTTTGTGGTCTTCAACCCTTTTTTCAAGACTACCATCAATAGGAATTGTTTCACCTACTATGATATAAAAAAGATTAAGTGGCTGACGTACTTTAACAATACAGCCATCTAATAAAGACAACAAAACAGCCATGAGCACTAAGAATGCTACCCTACCAATGAATCTACGCAATTTGATTAGTTTTAAGATTTCGTCAAAAAAAGCCTTATCCATTGAGGGTTATTTGATCTGTCCTTTTGTCAATGTAGGCAGTATGCTTAGAATACTTTTCAGTAATAGTATACCCGTGAGTTTCTTTTTTGAATCAAGCACGGGGAGGAAGAGAAGGTCATTCTTTAGCATCAACTCTATTGCCTTTGTCACATCGTCTTCTTCGTTTATAAATGTCTTTACAGGCACCATGATACGACTTACTGGTAATTCAAGTATAGCCTTCTTATCCTCATCTGATATACTGCAACTATACTCAACATTACCTTTATCATCCTTTTTCTTGCAGAATAGAGCCTTTAATATGTCAATCAAACAGACAGTGCCTAAAAGCATATACTTTTCATCAAAGACAAGCACTCCTATTGATATGTGGTATGTCTTTGGATCTTGATATGTTTTTTTGATTAAATTCATTGCCTGTTTTACAGAAAACCAATAAGGTATGTGTGGAAACTCAAAGAGGTCGGTCATTATACTCTTTACATCTTGTTTTTCTATCATAATCACTCCTTAAAAATTTTTTTTGACAATATACACCAAAATGAAGAAAAAAAACAAAGGGAAATGAACATATAAAATTTGGAACTAAACTTATTAAACATTTTTATAATCCATATAATTACAAAAAATAAAAACAGTCTTGAATTTTGCTTTGCTGTTTTGTTACCCTATTCCGCTAAAAAATTAAAAAATTAGTTAGAGGGGGGCTTATGAAAGTATTTAGGCAGTTTTATGACTTGTTGTACTCTGCAGCCGTTTATCACGCAAAGTGGGACTATGAAGTCTCCATGAACATCCTTAAGAGCAAGAAAAGGATGTTTATCCTACTTATCCTTGCAGCAATAATACCTATAATAGGTTTATATGTTGCAGATGCCGCTGATATTATAGGCGGTAAGAAGGCATATGCTCCGTCATTTTACACAACCACTGTCTTTTTGGTCTCAATTGCGATCGGTTTTTGTGCGGGGCTTATTACTGGTTGTATTGGTGCAGGTGGAGGATTTATCATAACTCCAGCACTCATGGCAGCTGGTGTTAAAGGGATATTGGCCGTTGGTACAGACCTTTTCCATATCTTTGCTAAGGCAATAATGGGGTCAGTCCTTCACAAGAAGATGGGTAATGTTAATGTAAAACTTGCAATATACTTTCTCGTAGGTTCAATATTAGGTGCGTCATTAGGCGGTTTCATACAAAAGACGATTTATGATAAAAACCCAATCCTTAGCGATGCTATGGTGAGTATCATCTATGCATCACTTTTAGGTTTCTTAAGTTGGTATGGTATCTCTGATTACATCAAAAAGAGAAAGTCTGGTAAGCAACCTGCAGGTCATGGTGGGCACGGTGGTCATGGTGGCCCTGCTGTACCTACAGCTACAACGGTGCCCGGTTTAGCAGGCAAACTTCAGGCTATAAACATCCCTCCTATGGTTAAGTTTGATGAGGACATGGTGCCGGGTGGTAGAAGCATCTCTGCCTTTATACTTGCTGCTGGTGGTTTTATTGTTGGTTTAGCATCTGCTATGATGGGTGTAGGTGGCGGGTTTATCACATTCCCCATGTTTGTTTATGTGTTTGGCATCTCAACATTCACAACCGTTGGAACTGACATATTTCAGATAGTTTTTACTGCTGGTTATGGTGCAATCACACAGTATGCTATATATGGCTTTGTATTTTATACATTAGCGATGGGTATGTTGCTTGGTTCACTATTAGGCATTCAAATCGGTGCTCTTGTAACAAAGGTTGTAAGTGGTTTGACAATCAGGATGTTTTGGGTAATCACTATTTTGGCTGGTTTCATCAACAGGGTTACTACACTCCCCAAGCAGTTCACAGAGATGGGTTATATCTCTCTACCAAAGGGTTTGATCGAAGGGATTGAGTTTGTCGGGAATGTTGTCTTTTGGATAGTTATTGCTGTTTTTGTATTTTGGGTGCTGTCTAATTTCTTTAAAAACATCAAGGCATTAAGGGAGGGATAACATGTTGATAAAGGATAAAAAACATTTCAATCTTGGAATTATAATGTCTGCGGGATTTTTTGGTCTTTTTTTACTAATAATGTCGCCAGTATTTAACGGTATGAACGGTCTTGAATATGCAGATGACATCTTTAATAAATTGTCAAAGGGTTCTGCATACTTTGTGCCAAAGGTGTCTCAGTCTGCCGATAAGTTTATAGGTAAGGCATTTTCGATAACGATAAACTTTGATACATCAAAAGACCCTGACCAAATCAAAAGAATGCTCGTTCTCTTGTCTAAAAACAATATCACTGCAGATATTCAAGGCACGAAACTCAATATATCTGGTGATTTAGGACAATTCCTTAAGGTTGTGATAAGGGATGCTGACTTTATGTATCACAATGATGGCCAGAAACTCAAAGCACTTTATGAATATGACGAAAAGAAGGCTCTTAAAGACTGGTGGACATTGCTTACAAGGATAGACAAGGAACTTCAACTCAAGAGCCAATTTGATATGGCAAAGATGGTAAATGAGGTCAACAAAAAACTGGTAGAGACCAGTTACAACTACTACACAATCCAGCCGCAAAGTGTTATGGACAAATTATTTGTGATGTCAGGACTTCTGGTGTTTTATGTAGTCTATACAATGTGGTGGGGCTATGCACTTTACCATCTTTTTGAAGGGGTTGGCTTAACATCTAAGAAGGCAAAGGTCAAAAAGGAAGTTTAGCATTAAGATTAACCACATGGGGTGGGAAGAAAATACTCCCATCCCCTGTGGTAGTATAAATCTATGTATGAAAAGATAAAGAAAATATCCCTTTCTAAACTACACGCCTTACTTGATTTTTACATCATCCACTACAAGCTGATTACATTTATCTGCACAGTTATTTTTTTGGGAATAATTGTTGTTTTAAGCCGTTCATCAGCAGATGAGATTAGAAAGATAGTGATTGATGATTTCAACAACCAACAACTCATATTGGCAAGACACTCGGCTTCACAGATTACAAATACAATAAACACATTAAAGAGAGAGATATCTCTCCTTGCCTTTTCACCAGCAATTCAATACCTTGAATCTGTGCAGCTCTTCAGAAGGATGGGTATCACCTTTTCATCCAATAGGGAAAATGGACTACTTGAAATTAGACTGATAAGCAATATAAAAAAGCAAAACTACATAGTAAGATTTGACGGCACAAAGACTGAATACAGTAGTAAATCTGATATTGAGCTTCTAAAGGAACTCAACGATGAGGACAAAAAGGACAGGATTTTTTTAACAGATATTAGTTTTAAGAGATTTTACGGTCAGGAAAAGATGGTTATGAACATCTATACACCAGTTTGGCAGGTATCTGTGGATGACGCTCATCCTGTTGCTACAAACAGATATGCTGGTGTATTGGTATTTGTGATTGATGTAAATGAGGTTATCTCAAATGTAGTAAAAAACATCAAATCTGGCAAGACAGGTTACTCATGGGTAATTGATAATAAAGGGATTTTTTTGTACCACCCCGAACCTGAATTTATAGGCAAAAACGCTTTTGAGGCAAGACAGAAGAAAAAACCCACTATCTCATTTGCTAAGATAAACCAGATTCAACAAGAGATGATACTTAAAGGTCAAGAGGGCACGAGTTCATACATCTCAGGATGGCATAGAGACGAAAAAGACAAGATCATTGAAAAACTAATTGCATACGCCCCCATATTTCTAACTGGAAATGAACTTGACTCAGAATCTATACACTGGTCTATAGCAGTTGTGGCACCAGTTAGCGAGATAGATGGAACTATCAAAGGGATACAAAACAGACAAATCATCATACAGGCAATAGTAATAATAGTCACAGTTACAGCAGGATGGCTTATAGTGGGGATACTCTTAAGATGGTCGTCAACCATCAAAAAAGAGGTGGAGGAAAAGACCAGAGAACTCACCCGTTCAGAGTACCAATGGAGATCGCTCATTGAACATGCCACAGATTTGATTTATACCATGAGTGCTGAAGGTATCATACTCTCAATGAACAACTACGGATTTAAATTTTTAGACAAGTCATTTAGTGAGGTTATTGGTAAAAGCATCTTTGAACTATTTCCTAAGGATGTTGCCTCATCGCACATGAAGTTTATAAGAGAGGTAATTGAAACAGGCAAACCCAATCAGGCAGTCTATCAGCTCAACGAAAACGATCTTGAAAGATGGGTGAATGTGAGTTTTAGCGGGCTTCTTGATGAGTTTGGAAATGTTTACAAGGTTCTTGCTATTGGAAGGGATATAACTATGAGGATCAACATGGAAAAACAGATGTCTCATACTGAAAAACTGGCATCTGTTGGCACACTATCAGCTGGGATTGCCCATGAAATAAACAATCCTTTAGCAATAATACTCGGTTTTACTGACATCCT
Organism: Thermodesulfovibrionales bacterium; assembly: GCA_026415695.1. Classification (GTDB taxonomy): domain Bacteria; phylum Nitrospirota; class Thermodesulfovibrionia; order Thermodesulfovibrionales; family Dissulfurispiraceae; genus DUZI01. The sequence goes on from JAOAGP010000070.1 coordinate 6,360, forward strand.
TTTAGAGAAATTCCCTGATGGTAGTGAGGAAAAGCAGATTTTAAAGACAATCCAAAAGCACGGGCTAAACGCTAAAAAGATTGTAGAAAATCTGCTTGGTTTTGCAAGATACACAGAGCATGTTGAAAAGGATGTTGACATAAATCAGAATATTCAGTCTGTGTTAGATGTTATAAGCAACAACCTTGCTATAAACAAGATCACACTTTCAACAGATTTTAATAAAGAGCTGCCAACAATACAGGGAGACCCTGGTGAACTTCAGCAGGTATTCTTCAACATCATCTCCAATGCTATTGCAGCCATGAAAAAGGGTGGTAAGTTGTCTGTCTCAACAAGACTATCAGAAGACAAAAAGTTTATTGAGGTGCTAATCTCTGATACAGGTGAAGGGATCCCAAAGGAATATCGCTCAAAGATATTTGACCCGTTCTTCACAACAAAGGCAGTAGGAGAGGGAACAGGTTTAGGTTTGTCGATATCTTATGGTATTATAAGCAAGCACAAGGGTGAGATAGCATTTGAGACAAAAACGAAATCTGAATCCAATATTACTGGAACTACTTTTATAGTAAGATTACCAATAATACAATAAAAAGAATTAAATAAGGAGGGAATGAAGGATGGCAGAAAGGATACTCATCGTAGATGATGAGCCTGATATGTTGTGGTTGTTAAGTATGATTATTAAAGAAAAGACAAACTATGAGGTAGTAACTACCAATAATCCAGTAGAGGCATTGGAATTAGCCAAAAACCAGCATTTTGATATCCTCATCACAGACCTGAAGATGCCCGGATTAGATGGCATAGAACTTTTAAATGCAGTAAGGGGATTTAATCCAGATATCCCTATTATAATAATCACTGCTTATGCTACATCTGAATCAGCTACAGAGGCACATGAAAAGAACGCATTTGACTTTATCACAAAACCATTTAGAAAGGACCAGATAATATTCACCATTGAAAAGGCAATAAAGTGGATAAGGGCACACAAAGAAAATATACTCCTCAAAGAGAAACTTGAGGAAAAATAAACCCTGTCTAAAGGTTGATAATATTATGATGTAGCAGAGGGTTGGTTTATCTCGTGATAAACATATTCCTCACAAAAGTCCTCTATGTATTGGTCTGTTACAGCATCGTTTATCAATACCATATCAAGTTGTTTTGTATAAACCGTTAGTTTCCCGAGTATCTCCAATCTCTTTGTGATTTCTTGTTGAGGATACTTTACAAGTATTGCATTTATGACATCATCCACTACATTGACCGAAAAATTCATCTCCCTCAATATAGTTGTAATAAGCCTTACCCTTCGCAATCTTCTTTCAGCTACCGTTCCACCTTTTTTGAAGAAAAATTTTATATAATTGTCGTTTAAGTTATCCCCAGCAAACGCCTCAATAGAGGAAAAATGGTAGCCCAATCTGATAGCAAAACTCATGAAATTAGGGGATATGAAGGCAAAACTCTTTTCAGCAGTCCTCATCAATTCCTCTTCTGTAACAGTGGCAGTATGGGCAATCGCACCCATTAATCCAGAGATGTCAAAATCCCTTGCCTCAGGCCATTTCATGCCAAGCAACCCCTTCAAGAAGGCATTAAATGGGATGGATTTTAGGTGCTCTGGATTTAGATACTTGGGATTGCCTTCAATGGCATTGCCTAAATCTAATACAGCAATTTCTACTGGTATGCCTGCAACGAGTTTTTTTGCACCAACTTCATCTGGTGATGTGTATTCAACATCAAATAACTCCCTTACAACCATCTCATGACAGTATCTTGTTATATCGTGTAATGTCTCGCAATTGGCAGCCTTAAAGTTATCACTATCAGGGTCTGTGAGTTTAAGAGGAACCGTCCATTTCAATACCTCTTTTAGTTTTTTGTAGATTGGTGTATCCATAAAAACCAAGTCTTTTTTGCCTCTAAACTCCTTCAACTCCTCAACAATACCATCGTAAACATTGCAGTTATGGGCATCTACAGTAATATCCTGTCCTTCTTTTATCACGAGTGTCGCATTACTAGTGCCTAATATAGTTGGCACTTCATATTCTCTTGCAAGAGATGCCATATGACCTGTAGTTGAACCAATATCAGTCACGATTGCACTTGCCTTGTTCATCACTGTTACAAACTTCGTTGATGTGTGTTTTGCTACTAAAACAGCCCCTTGAGGAAAGTCTTTCAGGTCTTCGTCGCTTTTGACTATAAATGCCTTGCCAAATCCGATTCCTTTATAGGCGATAGCACCTTTTGTTATGAGCAACTTATATCCCTCAATCTTTCGTGGTATTGGTTTAGCCCTATCAATGTTGACCCTCAATGGTCTTGACTGAAGTATAAACAAGTTGTTTTCTTTATCTACAGTCCATTCTACATCCTGCGGACTACCAAAGTGTTTTTCTAACCTCAAAACTGCATCAGCAATCTCTTTTAATTTATAATCATTTAATAGGGCACTATCCCTTTTGTTATCCACAGATTGTTGACAAATGCCACCATCAGGGCTACAGGTTAAAACCTTATCTTGACAACTTATACATCTATCAATCACTATGGATGTATCACTTCTTTTTACCTTGTAGATATCAGGTGTTACTAACCCATCAACTACAGCCTTGCCAAGTCCTTGTGCTGCACTTATGACAATGACATCTTCAGTGGGATTATTGGGATCCATTGAATATGCCACCCCAGAGATTTGAGAATCAATCATCTCTAATACCCCTACTGGCATCATCATCTCAGTGGTATCAAGCCCCTTTGTCTTGAAGTAAAAAAGAGCCCTTTGATTAAAGAGACTTGCGACAACCTCTTTGTATTTTTGTGCTATTTCACCCTGTGGGACATTTAAGAATGTGGAATATTGCCCTGCAAAACTGTATTCCCTGTCCTCAAGCACAGCACTACTTCTGACAGCAAAGAATTTTTGACCACTTCTTTCTGCAAGTGCCTTAGCCTCTTCCTCAATTGCCTTTAGGATGGTCTCAGGGATATGTGCAGACCTGACAATCTCTTGCATGTAAAGACACTTTTTTGACAGGTCTTCGTAGTCATTTATGTTTATCTCCTCAAGCAGATCGGCAAGCCTATCAAAGATATTGTTATCCTCCATAAATACCCTAAAGCCTTGTGATGTTATAGAAAACCCTCTTGGCACATTGAGAGATAGCCTCGTCTTTATCTCGCCTAAATTTGCCATCTTGCCACCAACACATTCCACCATCGTTTTATCTGTCTCTGACACCTTGAAGGTGAGATTCTTGACAAAAAATTCCTTCTTTTTAAATAGCACCTGATTTATCTTGTTTTCAATCTCCTGAAATCTATCGTTTAGGACCAAATAACGATTTTCACCAATCTTATTGATACAGTCAATGATATTTTTTACCCCTTGTAGTATTTGCTCAACACTGGTGTGGATGAACTTTTGGTCAAAGACATACTCCCCAGAGAGTTTTTCCTCCATTGATGCCATTGTCTCAAGAACCATGTTGTTGTTGCGTAGCAAAACCTGAAAAAGTTCAAACCTCTGCCGAAAAACCTCGGCTGGGTCAGGTTTTTCCTTTTGTTCTTTACCACCTCCAAAAAGTCCTTTTAGTAAATCAAGAAATCCCATGTTTAATTTCACCTCTTTATAAATGTCATAAAACTATCTAAAAATGTTTTTTTAAAACCTCAATATCATCCCTGCAACAGTATCTTTGTTTGAAGTGCCTAAATTATAAACCTGTCTCAAATCCTTCTCAAGTCTTGCCATTTCTCTATAATAAATCGTTCTATTGATCGTCATGTAAACATAACCTTCCTTATTCTTTCTTTGCATAAACATCTCACAGCCATCATAAAAGGTAGCAACCATGTTTATATCTTGTGTTTCAAATGGTAAGCCATGCAATCTGCATATCATTGGTCGCCATTTGTATAGTATGCAAAGACTGTCTTCATTAAGCGGACACATCATCCTTGAGTCTTCAGGATTGTGTTTGTAGTGGTCTTCATATTTAGCAGCAAGACCTTTGATGTAATCCTTTTTTGAGTCTTCCAATGTATCAAAACCTAATTTCAGATACATATATTCGGCATGTGTGTAATGATAAAACCTCGTCTGACAGCAAGAGGCATTACAATCATTACAGTCAAAATGATAGTGCCTTGCTGCAGCCTCATACATTGAGTCTATTGCAGCATATAACTTGCCAATTCTATCTATGAATGTTATATCCAAGCCTCTATACCCTACTACATGGTCTATGAGATAATTTCTGCCAGATATCTTCCCCAATCTCATCTATATAATCGCTGAGTTTAAAAACCGAACCGCATGCAACGCAGCGGAGAACCACACGTGCTCATCCAATGACTAAATCTAAACGCTTGTTGCAGTATCTGCACAACAGGTTTTTATTGTTTTCTTGCATACCCTTACCCTCCGAAGTATTTTTTATTTTATTCATAGAGTTTTCTACTAACATTATCTAAAAAGAGACCTTTTTTCCTTGATAGATGCCTCAATAAATGCCTTAAAAAGCGGATGAGGTTGAATTGGTTTAGATTTAAACTCGGGGTGAAATTGGCATCCTAAAAACCAAGGATGTTCCTTTATCTCCACTATCTCAACAAGTTCTCCATCTGGAGATACTCCTGTAACAACCAACCCTTTTGATTCAAGCATCTGTCTATAGTGATTATTAAACTCGTATCGGTGTCTATGTCTTTCTGATATTAATTGAGTCTGATAGGCTTCAAATGCCCTTGATCTTTCTGACAATACACAAGGATACGCACCCAATCTCATCGTTCCCCCTTTATGTGAATCCTTTGCCCTTTCCTCAATCTTACCTGTGCGATGATTATACCATCTTTCCATGAGATATATAACCTTATGCTCAATCTCCGGGTCAAATTCCTCGCTATTTGCATTTAGACCACAAACATTTCTGCTAAACTCTATTACTGCAATCTGCATCCCCAAGCATATTCCCAAATATGGTATCCTCTTTTCCCTTGCATACCTTGCTGCAGTAATCTTACCCTCAATGCCTCTTATCCCAAAACCACCCGGCACTAAAATACCATCAACCTCGGATAAGAGTATATCAGGTGATTTCTTTTCTAAATCCTCTGAATCCACCCATACTATGTTTACCCTTGCATCGTTTGCAATCCCGCCGTGAATGAGCGCCTCTGTGAGACTCTTATATGCATCCTTTAAACCAATGTATTTTCCTACTATTGCTATGGTTGTATCCTGTTTTGGAAGTTTTATCTTCCTGACTACATCCTCCCAGATCTGTAGGTCTGCCTCTGGAAGGTTGAGATTTAGCATCTTTTCAATCTGCTTGTCCAATCCCTCTGATCTAAACCATATTGGCACTTCATAAACTGTGCTTACATCCACCGCCGCAATTACTGCATCCTCGTCAAGGTTGCAGTGCATTGCAATCTTTCTTTTAACATCCTTTGAAAGAGGGATTTCAGACCTGCACAGCAGGATATCAGGTTGTATTCCTATCTCTCTTAACTCCTTGACACTGTGTTGAGTAGGCTTGCTTTTTAACTCACCAGCGGCCTTGATGTATGGGACTAATGTAAGATGAACATATAAGACATTACCTCTACCAACATCATACCTAAATCTCCTGATAGCCTCTAAAAAAGGTAGACTCTCAATATCACCAACAGTCCCCCCGATTTCCACTATGACTACATCGTATTCATCCTTTATGGCTGATTTTATAGCATCCTTGATCTCGTCAGTGATGTGAGGGACGACTTGCACGGTATTGCCTAAATAATCTCCCTTTCTTTCTTTACTAATAACATTGTGGTAAATCCTACCTGTAGTGTAGTTGTTGTCAATGCAGGTCTTAACATGTGTGAATCTTTCGTAATGACCTAAATCAAGGTCTGTCTCACATCCATCATCTGTAACATAAACCTCTCCGTGCTCAAATGGACTCAATGTCCCGGGATCAATGTTGATGTAAGGGTCTAACTTCTGAAGTGTAACCCTCAACCCCTTTGCCTCTAATAGTGCCCCGATTGCAGCAGCAGCGATACCCTTGCCTAAACCAGATAATACTCCACCTGTCACAAAGATGAATTTCTTATCCATTTTTCTACCCTTTCAATGTCTTGAGGTGTATCAACACCAATCGTATCTTCATCGGTCAAAACAATCCTTATCTTATAACCATGTTCCAATGCCCTGAGTTGTTCAAGGCATTCGGTTTCTTCAAGCACACCTTTAGGTAATCCTGTAAACCTAAATAGAAAAGACCTATTATACGCATAGATACCGATATGTTTAAAGTATATGCCTTTTTTTCTATTGAACGGTATAGGGCATCTTGAAAAATAAAGTGCGTTGTAGTCTTTGTCAAACACGACCTTGACGACATTGGTATTTTCAATGTCATCGTGGTTTTGTATCTGTCTTGCGATGGTTGCCATCTTGTGACCATCCTGTTTCATTGCATCTACTAATGACTCAATCATTAACGGAGAGACAACTGGTTCATCTCCTTGCACATTTATGATGATATCATCGTCCGTTAGACTGTTGATAATGCTAGCTGCTTCTGCTATTCTGTCTGTGCCTGTTTCGTGTTTACTTGATGTCATCAATACATTATCAGTGAAAGACTTAACTGTATCATAGATACGGTCATCATCAGTTGCCACATATACCATGTCTATACCTCTTGCACAGACTGATTTTTCATAAACATGTTGAATCATGGGTTTATTCAATATCTTTGCCAATGGTTTGCCCGGAAACCTTGTTGATTGATATCGGGCAGGTATGATGACTATAGCCAACATAAACTGTCTATGATAACATACTTGGAAAAAATTACCATACCCCTTATTCCTCCCCTAATTTGCTACATGGTTTTGTTATAATATATATCTTGTTTTTTTAAGTAAAGATTAAAAAATGATTTGTATTTCAAAGGATAATGATAGACCTTTCCGAGAAAAAGACATTGCCATATTATCTAAAGCACCTTGCACCTCCAGTGATATCGGGATTGATGATGTCTTTTTCGTTTCCAAAACTCAATCTTCATCTTTTAGCGTGGATTTCACTTGTACCCTTACTTTACTATCTTCATGACAGAGACAATAAATCAGCCTTCTTAAGTGGTTTTTTATGTGGTCTAACCTTTTTCTTTACAACGATATACTGGATATATCATTCAATAAATCATTATGGTCCGCTACCGTTGATACCAAGTTTGGCACTTGTGATGCTTTTATCATGCTATCTTTCAATATACATAGGTTTGTTTGCGTATCTCTATACACTCCAGATGAAAAAGACCTCTTTACCATCAATGCTTGTTGCCCCACTTTTTTGGACATCTTTAGAATACCTAAGAACCCACATCCTAACAGGTTTCCCTTGGGCATTACTTGGGTATAGTCAGTTTGAGAATATCCTGATAATTCAGGTTTCTGATATAACTGGGGTATATGGCATCTCCTTCTTAATTGTAGCAGTAAATGGTGCAATCACAGACGCCCTTTTGATAAAAAGGAGAAAGTCAGAGCAACCTCTTTTACAGTTATACCCTACATACCTTTGTTTTGCTGGGTTGGTAATATCAATTATCTTTACCGTTACATATGGCTATGTTTCTCTTACAAAAGAGATAAACCATAAAACAGTCAAGGTAGCACTGATACAAGGCAATATTGAACAGGATAAAAAATGGGACAGGACATTCGTCAGATATGTGATGAATACTTACAAAAACATGACAGAGCAGGTATTGGATGAAAAACCTGATCTAATCATTTGGCCTGAGACTGCCTTGCCATTTTACTACGGTAAAGATGTTTTATTAACAGAAGAGTTAAATAATTTTGCAAGAGATATTGAAACATATCTGCTTACCGGGACGATGATGATTAAAGATAAGAAAGAAAAAACAGCAGACATGAAACCAATCTATACAAATAGTGCTATCTTGTTTGACAAAAATGGGAAACTCTCCTACATCTACGATAAGATACATCTTGTGCCGTTTGGTGAGTATGTCCCATTAAGAAAGGTCTTATTTTTTGTAGAAAAACTAACATATGGAATAGGGGATTACACACCGGGGGATACCTTCTTAAAGGCGGTATCAACATTTGGTTCTTTCTCAACGGTAATATGTTATGAGATAATATTCCCTGATTTAGTAAGAAAATTTTTTAAAAAGGAAAACAACCTTTTGGTCAACATCACAAATGATGCATGGTTTGGGATGACAAGTGGTCCGTATCAACACTTTAGCATGGCTGTTTTTAGGGCAATTGAGATACGAAAACCTGTGGCAAGATGTGCAAATACGGGTATTTCGGGTTTTATTGATGAAAAAGGTAGGATTTTAAAAACGACAAAACTCTTTGAAAGGGTGTCATTGGTTAAGGATGTGGGTATCAATAGTTCAATAACATTTTATGCTAAATATGGTGATATGTTTACATATCTGGTTATTATAGTTTCAATCATCTTGTTGATAAGAAAAAGGCAATTTGGAGGATAAACAATGGTGCTTATTGAAGATATCAAAAATCAGGCTTTACAGGTAAAAAACCAATTAGACAATCTAAGAGGTTATCTTTGATATAGAAAACCTGCAAAAAGAGATACAATTATTAGAAAAAAGCCTTACGCTAAAAGAAAATTGGTCTGATACTCAAAAACTAATATCCATACAAAAAAAGAAGACCGACTTAGAAGAATATCTAATCCCGTTTAACGCATTACAAAAAAAGGTGGATGACCTTTTAGCCTCCATTTCAATACTTGATGAAGAAGGTGGCGAAGATTTCATACCAGAGATAAAAAAAGAGATTGACGAGATAAAAAAAGAGATAGATGACCTTGAGGTCATGGCTCTGCTATCAGCCAAGAATGACCAAAACAACGCCATATTAAATATACATCCCGGTGCCGGTGGCACTGAAAGCCAAGACTGGGCTCAGATGCTGATGAGGATGTATATAAGATGGGCTGAAAAGAAGGGATATGAGATAGAGGTATTGGACCAGCAGTTAGGTGAAGAGGCAGGGATAAAAAGTGCTACTATGCTTATTAAAGGTCGTTTTGCTTATGGGTATCTTAAGTCAGAAGCAGGGATACATAGATTAGTAAGGATTTCGCCCTTTGACGCAAACAAGAGGAGGCATACCTCTTTTTCTGCTGTGTTTGTATGTCCAGAGATTGAGGATGACATAACTGTGGAGATAAAGGACGGAGATATCAGGATAGATACATTTAGGGCATCAGGTGCAGGTGGTCAGCATGTAAACAAGGTATCCTCTGCAGTAAGGATTACCCATTTCCCAACTGGTATTGTCGTTGCCTGTCAAAGCGAAAGATCACAACACAGAAACAAGGAGATGGCGATGAAGATCCTTCGTTCACGGCTCTATGACTTAATTCAAAAGGAAAAAGAAAAACAAATGGAGGAGATAACAGGACAGAAGAAGGAGATATCTTGGGGAAATCAGATAAGGTCATATGTCCTTCAACCGTATAGACTCGTAAAAGACCATAGGACAGGTATTGAGATTGGCAATGTAGATGCAGTCTTGGATGGGGATTTGGATGTATTTATAAATGGCTACCTCAAGTCATGCGTTGTAAAATAATGTGGGTTTTAT
>JAOAGP010000009.1 GCA_026415695.1 Thermodesulfovibrionales bacterium
ACATATTCACTCTCACTACATCTTACTTGTAACCTCTCTTGATTCTTCTTCAATAACTCTATTATCCATCTGTCTAACTCTTGTCTATTTTTGTGAATACCCTCTGCAAAACTTATGTGTATCACAGGATATTTCTTATCCCATTCCCATTTATCATAGATATATAAACCTTTGAATAACTCTCTATTACCTTCAAATGCCTCTTTGAGTGTGTCAACAAAGAGTGTCTTTCCAAACCTGCGAGGACGGCTTAAAAAATAGTATGTCCCACTGTTTACTAACTCATAAACATACTTTGTCTTATCCACATACACATTGCCCTCATTAATTATCTTGTATAATGTGCTTATCCCTATTGGCAGTTTCTTTTTCATAATGGTGTAGTTTTAACACACATTCTTGTTTTATTGCAATTTCTTATGCGAGGTTATACTTTTATATCGCATCTTTATTTTTTTGATAAACTTTTTGTGTTTTAAACCCCAAATTGTCATTAGACTTTTAACGGGTAACTGACTTGTAGAGAAAAAGAATCAGATTTACTCCATAACCCTTCTGTCACCATGTCATGTAAATTTTTTTACCCCCCTTTGTTTTTTGTGTTGTGTTGACTTTGAATTATATGTTAATCCTTTCAATACCTTATATCCAGTTTTTCCTAATGGCAGTCATTAGACATTTTCCCTAATGACAATTCTGGGATTATCCTGTATGAGCAGCCTTCTGATATTCAACAATCTTATCTCAGATTTCCCCCAAGACATCTTGATTTTAATATTGGAATATTACAGTCCTTAGCCATTCCTTAACTGATACACACATACCCTGCCTTATAAAACTCCTATATTATGCAACATCACATCATCACAAAATAGCCTGATTTGCTTATAATATTCCCTTAAAGGCATCTTCTGCCTCTTTGATAAGTAAATCTGGATTTGACTTGTATTTTTGTGAAAAATGCATAACCTTTAATGTCTTGACACCTGCCTCTCTTGCAATCTGTCCTGCAATCCTTGCCGTTAGATGATTTCTATCTTTAGCCCTTTCTGATTCTTCATCACTAAAAAACGCCTCACAATACAAAACATCTGCACCTGAAACAAACTCTTTCAAGAGTCTTATGTTGTACTCTGTAGGTGAAACATCCATGACATAACAAATCTTTTGCCCGCGAGTGATTATGCAGATATCAATCAAGTCACCGAGGTAGCATTGTTTATCGTTTACATCTAACACAGTATCATTGGGTAATCCCTGTCTTATCATACTTTTAAGTGTATTTAGCCAAGGTCCTACTTCTAACCCCTTGTCAATGAGTTTTGCCTTGTTGATGTTTATGTGCATATCCTCTTCAAGACTGTAAGCAAGGACAGGTATCTGGTGAGACAACACAATGGTATTTATTTTAAAGGCATTTTCTTGAACTATTGGGTTTTTGAAGGTGATGTTCTGTCGTATTATTGGTATAAACGATTCTGATGCATAAAAACTGACATGTTTTATATTATACTCGCTAATCTCAAAGACCTCTAATTTAAATGGATAGTCTTTTATCAGATTCCATGTGTAACCTTTGAGCTTTCCCTCTACACAATTTATAATCCCCTCAGGACCATACATCTGTAGTGGCAAGTCCCTTTTCAGTAAATATCTCAAAACTGTATCAAAGCCAATGAAATGGTCAATGTGCATGTGGGTGACAAAAATACTGCTAATTGTGTTAATCTTACCCGGTCCTAAGGCATCAATATTACCCAAATCAAATAAAAAAACGGTCTTTTGATACATTGCCCTTACATACAATACAGGGTCTTCAAAATGGTTGTTTACAATTTCTACATGAAAAGTTGGTTTCATAGGTGTATAATTATATATCATTTAAAATAGACAAGGAGGTTTTTTTTATAATGCCTGAGTTAAGAAAAGATCCGGTGTCTGGTAGATGGGTAATAATTTCAGTAGAGAGAGGTAAAAGACCTACAGACTTTGTATCACCACTACAGAAAAGGAGGGCGGGAGGTTTTTGTCCTTTCTGTCCTGGCAATGAACACACCACACCAAATGAGATTTTATCATTTCGACAGCCAAATACTCCTGCAAATGGCCCTGGTTGGAGTCTTCGTGTTGTCCCAAATAAATTTCCTGCCTTACAGATACATGGAGACCTCAATAAAAGGGGGGTGGGTGTATTTGACATGATAAACGGTATAGGAGCCCACGAGGTTATCATTGAAACACCAGAACATCTACACTCACTTTCCACCTTACCATTAAAGGCGGTAGAAGATGTGCTTTGGGCATATTACTTTAGACTTACTGATTTAAAAAAGGATGTTCGCCTAAAGTATGTGCTTATTTTTAAGAATGAGGGAGAGGTTGCAGGTGCATCCTTAGAGCATACTCATAGTCAGTTGATTGCACTACCTATTGTTCCTCAAAGGGTAAGAGAGGAGATGGATAATTCAAAGAAATATTACGACAGCAAGGAAAGATGTCTCATTTGTGATGTCATAAATCAGGAATTAGACAGTAGTAAAAGGGTTGTCCTTGAAAATGCACATTATGTTGCCATTGCACCATTTGCTTCAAGGGATCCATTTGAGACATGGGTTTTGCCTAAAAAACATGAGTCCAGCTTTGCACCAATTGATAAAAGTTTCTCATCTCTTGCAGATATACTTCAAAAGGTCTTAAAGCAACTTGACAAGGTTCTTGATACTCCTCCTTATAATTTTATGCTGCACACATCTCCTTTTAAAGAAGAACAAAACGAATATTACCACTGGCATATCGAAATACTACCAAGACTTACAAAAAGGGCAGGGTTTGAGTGGGGTTCTGGTTTTTATATAAATCCAACATTACCAGAAGAGGCAGCAAAGTTTATGAGAGAGGCAAAGATCTAAATACTTTCTGATTGATAAAATGAACCGCATAAATAAGATACTTGAACTGATTAGAGAGATCCTCTACATACAGGATTTAGACACCCTTCTTCACACAATAGCAGCGCAGATTTCACTACTTCTAAACACAAGGGGTAGTATTGTAAGGATACTTGAAGACAATAAACTTAAGGTAAAGGCAGCGGTAGGGGTTAATACGGAATTATTCGATCAATTGACCGTTCAGATTGGAGAAGGCATAGCAGGGAGGGTGTTTGTAGAACAGAAGGCTATAGTGGTAAATAATCCTGATGAATTTGGTTTTATTTCCCCATTATTAGATATAAAAAATGCCCTTTGTGCTCCTATCAAAACAACCGACAAGCTTATTGGAACATTTGGGGTATTCAATAAGATTGACGATCATGGGAATCTCACTCCTTATAACCATGAAGATGTGTATATCTTTGAAGAGTTTATAATGATATCATCCGTGTTGATAGAAAAACTCTATCTTTATGAGCAAACCCTTAAGAAAGAACACGAGGTTTCCCAAGAAAAGCAAAAATCTATTGAGATTACAAACTTCTTGCAGTCCCTCATTGAAAACTCTGCAGATGCTATCATCACAACAGACCTCAATCGTATCGTCCTTTCATGGAATATCGGGGCTGAAAACATTTATGGTTATAGTAGAGAAGAGGTCTTACACCAACCCTTTATGCTTACTCCTGATTTCATGTTTGATATTGAAAGGATATACACCGATAGGGTAAAAAACGGTGAGACACTCAAACACATTGAAACAGTCCATATGACAAAAGAAAAGGCATTGATAGATGTGAGTATCACGATGTCACCAATAAAAGATGCGGATTCAAAGGTAATCGGCATATCTATTATATCAAGGGATATTACAAACAAGAAAAAGACAGAGAGAGAGTTGATAAGAAAAAATGATATGCTCAACAGGCTTATATTCATAAGCTCTGCGATGAGGAGCACTCTCAATTTAGAGAGGCTTACAAGGATGATACTCACCGCAGTAACAATGGGTGACGGATTTGGGTTTAACAGGGCTATGTTATTTTTAATTGATGAAGAGAAAAATATACTCAAAGGTGCGATGGGTGTTGGGCCTTCTTGTCATGAAGAGGCATGGAGGATATGGTCAACATTATCAATTGAGAATAAAAACCTTTATGAACTAATAGACGAGATAGAAAAAGGACCTTTGAAAAAGGATTCCTTCATGGATAAGATGTGCTGTAACATAGAGATATCGTTAGATGAAGAATCAATCCTCACAAGGGTTATCAAAAACAAGGTGGCTTACAATGTCAAGGATGTTTATCTAAACGACAGCTTTGATGATTATCTCGTGAAAAACTTAGGGACAAATAGTTATGCTGTCATACCTCTTATCTCTATGGACAAGGCAATCGGTGTATTATGGGTAGATAATCTGTTTTCAAGAAGGCAGATAACCGATGACGACATAGAATACCTAAAGGGTTTTACAAGTCAGATTGCCTCTGCTATTGAGAATGCAAGACTCTTTCAGAGGGTTTATGAGGCAGAAAAAGAATTAGAAAACATATTTGAATCTATTGACGACATGTTATATGTGACGGACAATAATCTAATCATTAAAAAGGCAAACAAATCTGTATTAAAGTATTTAGGATTGCAAGAAAAAGATATCATAGGTAAAAAGAGTATAGAGGTATTTAACGAGCATATTTCAAAGTGTGAAACTAAGTTTAGGACACTGCTAAAAAGCAGCACTCAGGCACTTATTGAAGAGATAGAGGATACAACCACAAACAATACTTATTTAGTCTCGTGCTCCCCAATATTAAACCCTGAAGGCGAGACTATCGGCACAGTGCATATATTAAGGGATATAACGGAGATAAAAAGGCTCCGTGAGAGGGTGGCAACAAATGAAAGGATGGCTGCACTTGGCGAGATAGCCGCTAAGGTTGCACACGAGATAAGGAATCCTCTATTGAGTATAGGTGGGTTTGCACGAAGATTAGAAAGGAAATTAGACAATACCCTAAAGGATTACGCAAAGATTATAGTAGATGAGGTGCAACGGTTAGAGCATATTTTAAATGACACGCTAAGTTTTGCAAAATCATCAAGGCTACAGAAAAGTAAGGTCAGATTATCTGAGATATTGGATGGTATCATAAGTCTCCTTGAACCTGTCGTGCAAGAAAAGAACAATAAGATAGTCAAAGAGGTTTTTGACGATGTCTTTGTGTGCGTAAACCCTGATAGGTTTAGAGAGGCACTTTTAAACATCATTACCAACGCAAATCATTTCACAGAATCGGGTATTATCAAGATTTATGTTGAAAAACGACAAAAGATAGTGGTTGATGAAAATTCTAACTCTACCAATTATAATGAGGTCATAATATCGATATCTGACACTGGCTGTGGTATAAAGAAGGAGGACATCCACAGGGTATTTGACCCATTTTATACGACAAGAACCAATGGCACAGGTCTTGGGCTGTCAATAACCAAAAGAATAATTGAAGAGCATGATGGCTATATTGAAGTAGAAAGCACACTTGGGGTTGGCACAACCTTTAAAATATATATATCTTGTGAGGAGGTATAAAGATGAAGATTCTCGTAGTAGATGATGAAAAGAACATTCTTAAGCTTTACAAGGCGGAGTTAGAAGACGAGGGCTATGATGTTGTAACCGCAAATTCAGGCAAAGAGGCATTAGAGGTCTTTGAAAGAGAAAACCCAGATTTAGTAACCCTTGATATCTTGATGCCAGATATTGATGGAATAAGGGTGCTTAGACAAATGAAGGAGATGAGACCTAATGTGCCTGTAGTAATGCTTACTGCATATGATTACAGGGATGATTTCTCCGTGTGGGTTTCTGATGCATATGTAGTGAAATCATCTGATTTGACTTCTCTTAAGTCAACAATCAAACAGATTCTTGAAAAGAACCAACAGAAATAAACAAACATATGAACTACTGATTCTACAACCCTTATATAGAGGATTTTCTCTAAGCCAGCCTCTTGGTAATCATACATTACAAGGCAAAAGGATCTTGGTAAAGGCTGGTATTGAAGGCGAGGTCGTAAGGGCAGAGATACTACAGGAAAGAAGTGATTATTATGTTGCAAAGGTTCTAAAAGTAATTACCCCTTCTAACCAAAGGGTATCCCCTCCGTGTCCACATTACAATGAATGTGGTGGTTGTCAATACCAACACATCCAATATGAAACACAAGTTAATATCAAGCAAAGGATACTGAAGGATTGCTTAAAAAGGATAGCCAAGGCTGATGTTGAATTAGACAAGCCTATTGTAGGCAATCAGTGGCAATATCGTTACAGGGGGAATTTTAAGGTCAAGGATGGGATTTTAGGTTTTTATAGGGAAGGGACAAGGGAGATAGTAGGCATACAAAGATGCCTGCTTATGAACGATAGGATTAATGAGGGATTAAGGGCAATTAAGGATTTGGTTAAAGATAGATTTGAAGGTGACATCACAATCATAGGCTCAAAGGAACTCCTGATAATGCTTAAGATGACAAAAACAAGAATTACAATCATGGATTATAATTTAGAAACCCTTAAAAAAAAATTTAACGATAATGTGCATCTTTTTATTCACGATGACAACAAACCATTATATGACCAGAGGATTGATTTGGGGATTGATGGTATGAGGTATTATGTAAGCCCATATTCTTTCTTTCAGGCAAATTGGCAATTGAATAATGTGGTCTTAAGCACAATCAAAAAGGTTATTGATTTTAAAAACAAGACTGTATGTGATATTTATGCAGGTTGTGGTAACTTTTCATTGTCTGTCGCAGATATGGCAACTATTGTATATGCCTTTGAAGAAAACCCTTTTGCAATAAAAGACGCCTTGTACAACACCACCTCAAATCAGATACAAAACTGCAGATTTTTCTGTAGTAAGGCAGAGGATATTGATATCAAAGAGAGCATTGATATAGCGATAATAAATCCACCAAGACTCGGCATGAGTAGTAAGGCTTTAAGAAATGTCTTAAATCTTAAGCCAAAAACGATTATTTACTTGTCATGTGATCCCTCAACACTTTCAAGGGACATACAAAGGATGAGTTTAGATTATAAGATTTGCTCTGCAAGACTTGTTGATTTCTTTCCAAATACACTTCACATTGAGACACTTGTAATACTTGAAAGACAATGATAACTTATCTTGATGATGCTATTCTGATTGCATCTTCAAGGTTTATGGCTCCAGAATAAAGTGCCTTCCCTGTTATCACTCCCCAGAGGTTTTTAATAGTCATCAGTCTTTCAATATCTTTGATACTTGATACCCCTCCAGATGCAATAACTGGTATCTGAAGTGCATCAACCATTTGCCTTGTAGTCTCAATATTTGGACCGGTCAACATACCATCCCTTGAGATGTCTGTATAGACTATTGCAGATACTCCAAAATCTTGGATTTTTCTTGCTAAATCCAATGCTCGTATTTTCGTAACCTCTACCCATCCTTTTATCGCCACAAAACCGTCTTTAGCATCTATCCCTACAACTATCCTATCAGGGAATAATCGTGTAGCCTCCTTTATAATATCAGGGTTTTCAACGGCAACGGTCCCTAATATTACACGCCAAACCCCCAAAGACAAAAGGGACTCAATCCTCCCAATATCCCTAATGCCCCCTCCTACTTGAACTGGAATACTCACAGATGAAACGATTGTCTTTATTGCATTCAGGTTTTTTTGCTTGCCTGTGAATGCCCCGTCAAGATCAACCACATGAATGAGTGATGCGCCAAGACCTTCCCACTTTTTTGCAGTAAAGGATGGGTTGTCTGAATAGACAGTAGCATCGTCTTTTTTGCCCTGAACAAGCCTAACACACAGACCGTCTTTTAAATCTATTGCTGGGATTACAATCATAGTGGTTAATGATAAATCTTAAAGGAAAGATAAGTAAAGTTTTGGGCTTGATTGAAGTAAAAACCCTTCATTAAATTATTTGTTGTAAAGTAGTTTTAAATGTGGTATCCTTATATCAACCCACTCAAGAGGTCAGCAGAATGACTTCGTCAAAGAAGGACATTCATGTATTTGTCGTATCTGATGCGACAGGGATAACTGCCGAAAGGGTGATGAATGCTGTTTTATTGCAGTTTGATAACATCAATCCAATCTACAAAAAATTCCCCTATATAAAGACAAAAGAACAAGTCCTATCAATACTTCAGCAGGTAAAGGCAGTAGATGGTATCATTGCCTACTCCCTTGTCTCACCAGAATTAAGGGCATTGATAAAGAAACAGAAGCGTCAATTGAACATCTTTGCCATAGATTTGCTTGGTCCGCTGATGGACAAGATTAGCAAACTCTGGAACCTTATACCAGTGCTTAGTCCGGGGTTACTTAAGGGAATAAGTGATGAATCAATCAGGCTGGCTGAGGCTATAGACTTTACATTAAAGCATGACGATGGACAAAATTTAGAGACAATGGTTGATGCAGACATTATCATATTTGGGGTCTCAAGGACATCAAAAACACCAACGAGTCTTTACATATCTTGTAATCACAGTCTAAAGGTTGCAAATATACCTTTGTATGAAGGGGTTGAAATCCCAAAATACATCCATAAGTCAAAGGCATACAAGGTTGGTTTTAAGATATCACCTGATAAACTCGTCTTCATCAGGACACAAAGGCTTAGATACGCAGGAGAGATAGATTACACAGACATTGATTCAATAAGGAAAGAGCTTTCCCATAGTCTGAGAATCTTTAGCACGATAAAGGGAATAGAGGTCATAGATGTTACCAACCTTTCCATTGAAGAGGTTGCAGAAAAGATAATAGAGGGAAGGCAGGAACATCTAAAACAGGGCAAACCAAAAAAATCTTGATGCAAAGGAGGTTTGGAAATGGGGAAAGATAAAGAGATTGTTTTATGGTTTAAGGATTTAAACAAGGACGATATACCGATGGTTGGTGGTAAATGTGCAAATCTTGGTGAGTTGTATGGTCAGATAGGTGTGCCTGTGCCTTATGGTTTTGCAGTGACTGCCTATGCATATAGGCTTTTTCTTGAAAAGACATCTGCCGTTGATAAGATTCAGGCTATGCTTTCTGGTATTGATATTGAGGACATAAAGGCACTTCAAGAGACATCAGAGAGTATTAGAAGATTTGTTGAACAACTACCTATGCCAAACGACATTGCAAAGACAATACTTAAGGCATATGATACCCTATGCTCAAAAAACAAAAAGAAGGAGATCCCTGTTGCAGTGAGGTCATCAGCTACTGCTGAAGACCTACCGGGAGCCAGTTTTGCAGGGCAGCAGGATACCTTTTTGAATATTCGCAGGGATATGCTGCTTAAAAAGGTTCAAGAGTGTTGGAGTTCACTCTTTACACCAAGGGCAATTGCATATAGAAAGGAAAAAGGGTTTGCACACGATGAGGTTCTAATAAGCGTGGCAGTGCAAGAACTGATTGACTCCTATGTGTCAGGGGTGATGTTTACAATGGATCCGGTTGGTGGAGACAAAAACAAGATCGTAATCAATGCATCGTGGGGATTAGGTGAGGCTATTGTAAGCGGAAGTGTAACACCCGATGAGTTTGTGGTTGACAAAAAAAGCAATAAGATTGTTGCAAAGGATGTTTTTAAAAAGGAAAAGCAGATTATATCAGACAAAAAAGGAAGCACAAAATGGGCAGATGTGCCGAAAAACCTACAGGAAAAACCTGCATTAACCGATAGTCAAATACTACAACTTGTTGGTTATGGTTTAAAGATTGAGAGACACTACAATTTCCCACAGGATATTGAATGGGCTATGGATAATAAGGGTAATTTTTACATCCTCCAAGCAAGACCTGTAACAGTGGGGGTGACAGAAACAGAGGTAAAGGACAAACCAAAGGGTGAATTTATGGAAAAGGATGTCATAGTGCGTGGTCTTGGTGTAAGTCCCGGTATTGGTTCAGGCAAGGCAAAGATAATACTCAATGTAAAAGACATATCCCGTCTTGAAAAAGGTGAGGTGCTTGTAACGGAGATGACCACACCTGATTGGGTGCCTGCTATGAAAAAGGCATCTGCAATCGTAACAAATTTAGGGGGGAAGACCTGTCATGCAGCCATAGTAAGTAGAGAATTGGGTGTGCCATGTATTGTTGGTTCAAAAAACGCCACAGAGGTCATCCCTGATGGTCAGATAGTAACAGTTGATGGTAAAAAAGGTATTGTGTTTAAGGGAGAGACTAAAGATGAAAGACCTGAAAAAACTGTAACCTCTACTGCCGATATCTCATCACAAATAGTAACAGCAACCAAGGTCTTTGTAAATCTGTCTATACCAGAGATTGCAAAGAAGGTTGCAGAGGAGACCAATGCCGATGGTGTAGGACTTTTAAGGGCAGAACATCTTATGCTTTCTATTGGTAAACACCCAAGATTACTATTAGAAGAAGGTGGCGCCCAGAAGATGATTGATAATTTCTCAAATGGTATAGGTCAGGTTGCTGAGGCATTTTTCCCACGCCCTGTCGTTTACAGGTTTCTTGATTTTAAGCCCGATGAGTTTCTTGAGCTTGAAGGTGGTGAAAAATATGAAAGACCTCATGTTGGACCAAACCCCATGATTGGTTACAGAGGCGAGTTTAGATATATGAAAGAGGACGATATATTCAGACTTGAATTAAGGGCAATCAGACAGGTAAGGGAAAAGATGGGATTGACCAATACTTGGGTGATGATACCGTTTGTTAGGACATTAAATGTCTTTCGTAAGACTGTTCAAATAATGAGGGAAGAGGGACTTGACAATAGGATTGATAAGGACTTCAAACTCTGGATAATGGTTGAGGTGCCCAGTGCTTGTTTCATGATTGAGGAGTTTTGCATGGAAGGGATTGATGGAGTAAGTTTTGGCACAAATGATTTAACCATGCTCGTTTTAGGTGTAGATAGAAATGATGTTTCTGTGCAGGAACTCTACGATGAACGAAATTTAGGTGTTTTAAGGGCTATCGCATACACAATGGCGGTTTGTCGTAAACATGGCGTTACCACTTCAATATGTGGTCAGGCACCGAGTGTGTATCCCGACTATCTTGAATTTATGATAAGGAATGGTTGCACCTCCATATCTGTAAATCCTGACACGGTGGTCTTTTCAAGGAAGATGGTTGCAATGGTTGAAAGAAAGATACAGTTAGAGAATGCCTTGGGTATTGTCACAAAACCAAAGATTGCTGGTATCCCAATGGAGGAGATGTTTTTCTGGAAAAAGGTCTGATAATGGATTTAGCCCTAAAATATTGCGGATTGGTTGATTTTATCACAAGCAGATACAAAACTGTTGTAGAGATTGGTATTGGCAGATTCCCTCATATCTCATATCTGCTGATAAATAGAGGGGTTTCTCTGTTTGCAACAGACATTTATCCTATTAAGCACAAGGGGATTAGGGTAATAAGGGATGACATCATCAAACCAGATGTATCAGTTTATAAAGGGGTTCAGATGTTGTTTTCCTTTAGACCTCCCCCTGAATTAGTGCCGTATATGGTAAACCTTGCACAAAGGATTTCAGCCGATCTTATTGTAAAGCCCCTATCTACAGATCATTTAGATGGCAGGCTAACTTGTCACAAAAAAACGACCTTCTTTTTATGGGAGCATGTATGAAAAAGTCAAAAGGTAAAAAAAAGATTATATATCTCGTTGCTGAAAGCACAGGAGAGACTATTAACAGGATAGCAAGGGCATCTCTTGTGCAGTTTAATCCAGACAGTTTTGAGGTAAAGAAGTTTTTTATGGTTCAAGACAAAAAATTAATAAAGGACATAATGCACCGTGCTGCAGAAGAGGGTGCACTTGTAGCGTTTAGCATAGTAGAGCATGATTTAAGGGATGTTCTCATTCATGAAGCTGAACATAGTGGTATCAAGGCAATTGATGTTATAGGTGATTTCATCGTGCAACTCTCTATTTTTTTGAACCAGAAACCTGCATCTATCCCCGGTCGTCAGTATGTGCTTGATGAGGATTATTTTAAGAGGATTGAGGCCATAAACTTTGCAGTAAAACACGATGATGGAAAGATGCCACACGGACTCAAATTGGCCGATATTGTGCTTGTTGGGTTGTCAAGAACAGGCAAGACACCATTGTCAACATACCTTGCCCATCAAGGTTGGAAGGTGGCTAATGTTCCGGTGCATCCCGATATGGATCCCCCAAAAGAACTCTTTGAGATTGACCCTAAAAAGGTATTTGGATTGGTTGTAAGTGTCGAAAGCCTCGTGAGATTGAGGGAAGGCAGGCTCAAACAATTAGGGCTTGCACCACGGGCTAAATACGCAGACCCTGTTGAGATATCCCAAGAGATTGACTGGTGCAACGAGTTTTTCAGACAAAATCCAAAGTGGAGAATAGTGGATGTATCAAATAGGGCAATTGAGGAGGCGGCTGCAAGTATTGTAAGGGCATATCAAACAGGCAAGAAACCAGTTTAGGTGAAAGGTTATTTAAGTGATTTTATTGTAGGTATTGAGAAATCATTTGATTAGTTTTTTGCAGTTTTAGATATTTGATTTTTCAGATATAATTGCCACGATATTTCGTAAGGAGTCTCTAATCTCTGCGTCTTTCAATCCCTCGAGCATTGGCTGTGCCCAAGAGGGCGTATTTTCGGGTGGATTATAGTGTTGAGTTTGTGATTTGGTGCTATCTGTCTGATGCTTTATGATCCCCATTTTAACCTTTATGTCCTTGATATAAAAACAGTTTAACTTTGTAAGTATCTCATTTTTATTAAGTCTAATCTCTTGAAGCCAAATAGGTGAGTCTACAGTAATGGTAAGCACTCCATTATTGAGAGATGATGGGTATGTGTGAAGATGAGTGTTTGAGTCAAAAAGATTATGCCACTTTTTTTGTAATTCATAAAGTAAAATCCCTGACTCAATACCCATCTCCTTTGCAATGCCTGTTATTATGGTCTTTACCTTGACCAAATTAGACTGCCTTTTTTACTAATCCTGACCTTATGCATCTTGTGCAGACATTCATCCTCTTGTTGCCCTTGTCAGTGGCTACCCTAATGCTTTGAACATTAGGTTCAATAATCCTCTTTGTCTTGTTGTTTGCATGACTGACATTGTTACCTATTGTCTTCTTTTTCCCACAGATATCACAACTTGCCATTTAAAAAGTCCCTCCTGTATTTTTAAAAGGTGTTTGCATTAAAAAGGTTTTGTATGATAACATTTTACGGATTTGTATCGCAAGATTAATGGTTTATTTAATGCTTTATATTAACAAAGGGGTTGAAATTATATGTCTGCCAGTGAATTAAACAGTCTCAAATTAGCCAAAGAGTTAGGGGTAAAGTCTTCCGTTATTGTCAAAGAAGTAGAGAGGTTAAGAGGGTGCGAATTTAAGAAAAATACGACCAACATAAAACTAACAATAGACGAGGCAAATACAATCAGGGCATTGTTAGTTTCAAAGGAACAACCAACAAAGGACAAAGAGACTGTTGATAAAGAGGCAATTTCAGAACAAAAGGTAATTATTGAAACAAAACCAAAAGAAGAACCCCCACCTTCCTATCCAGTAGAGCCAACCAAAGCAGAGCCGGTGATTTCAACAGAGGATAAAGTGGAAACAACAACAAAAGAACTTGTCCAAGAGCAAATTCCCACTGAAACAACGCCAGTAATTGAGGACATAGAGGATATTCTCATACCAGATAGGTTTAAAAAGGACATAGACATACAGAAGGTAGAGAAGATAAAGCCGAGCATGCAAAAGGCTTTTCATACTATCAAGAAGATAGAACCTAAAAAATGGTTTGACAACAAGGGATTCAAAAAGGCAAAAGATAAGTTTCATAAAAAACCTGATGTTCAAGTTCAGACACAGGTAACAGCACCAAGGAGGAAATCTATAAAATTAGCAGAGGGAACAACAGTTAAGGATTTTGCAGAATTGATTGGCGTAAAGATTAGTGAGGTAATCAAGAAGTTTATGGAATTAGGCTACATGGCTACAATCAATCAACCGATAGATTTGGATGCTGCAATACTTGTTGCAGACAGTTTTGGTATAAAGATTGAGACGGTTGCCGCTGAGAGTATAGATGTGATTGATGAGCAAGAGGACGATCCAGCATCACTTGTGCCAAGGCCTCCAGTAGTTACAATTATGGGACATGTAGATCATGGAAAGACCTCTTTGCTTGATGCAATAAGACAGACCAAGGTAACAGAGACCGAGGCTGGTGGTATTACCCAGCACATCGGTGCGTATAAGGTCTCGCTACAGGGCAAAGAGATAACATTTCTTGATACACCTGGCCATGAGGCATTTACTGCCTTAAGGGCAAGGGGTGCAAAGGTAACAGACATCGTCGTCCTTGTAGTAGCAGCAGATGATGGGGTTATGCCACAGACGATTGAGGCTATAAACCATGCAAAGGCTGCAAATGTGCCGATAGTAGTTGCAATAAACAAGATAGACAAACCAGAGGCAAACCCTACAAAGGTAAAAAATGAGCTTGCAGAACATGGAGTAGTTTCTGAAGAATGGGGTGGGCAAACGATTTTTGTAGAGGTATCTGCAAAGAAGCGCATAGGAATAGAAAACCTCCTTGAGATGATATTACTACAGGCAGAGATGATGGAACTCAAGGCAAATCCCAATTGTCTTGCTAAGGGCACCATAATT
This sequence comes from Thermodesulfovibrionales bacterium, assembly GCA_026415695.1. Taxonomy (GTDB): domain Bacteria; phylum Nitrospirota; class Thermodesulfovibrionia; order Thermodesulfovibrionales; family Dissulfurispiraceae; genus DUZI01. Next base: position 14,673 of record JAOAGP010000009.1, read on the forward strand.
GAGGCAAGACTTGATAAGGGTAGAGGACCTGTAGCCACAGTATTGATTGAAAAGGGGACGCTAAAGGTGGGGGATCCATTTGTGGCAGGTGTCTCATCTGGGAAGGTAAGATTCCTGATTGATGACACTGGTAAGAGGATTTTAGAAGCCGGTCCATCAACACCAGTCGAGGTTATAGGATTTTCTGAGGTGCCTCACGCAGGGGATTCTTTTACATGCGTGGACGATGAGAAGAAGGCAAGACAGATTGCCATAGCAAGATTACACAAACAAAGATTGGCTGAGATGGTCAAACACAAAAAACTTACATTAGATGAGTTATTTGCAAAGATAAAGGATGGTCAGATAAAGGATCTAAACATCATCATCAAAGGTGATGTGCAAGGGTCAGTTGAGGCAATGAAAGAGGCTCTTGAAAGGATTACTCACGAGCAGGTAAAGGTAAAGGTTATCCATGCCTCTGTAGGTGGTATTAATGAAACAGATGTAAATTTAGCCTCTGCATCAAATGCGATACTTATAGGATTTAATGTGCGTCCAGAAACTAAAGCCTCACAGTTAGCTGAAAAAGAGGGTGTTGATATCAGATTGTATAATGTCATATACGATGCAGTGGAGGATGTCAAGAAGGCACTCGCTGGCATGCTTGAACCCACCTTCAAAGAAAAGATATTGGGTAAGGCAGAGGTCAGAAGGACATTCCACATATCAAGGATTGGAACCATTGCTGGTTGCTATGTGCTTGAGGGAAGCATCTTGAGGTCAAGCGAAGGCATTAGGGTTATAAGGGATAATATCGTTGTGTATCAAGGAAAGATTGCATCTCTTAAGGTTGTAAAAGAAGATGTCAGAGAGGTTGCCAAAGGACATGAATGCGGTATCCTCATAGAGAATTTCAACGATATAAAAGTAGGCGATATCTTAGAAAACTTTAACATAGAAAAGATATCTGCAACATTATAAAAACAGCAACACTTTAATCAGACCATGCATCCATATAAGCGTTCAAGCCGTTTAGGTATTTTGATAAAAGAGGAAGTCGCAGACATTATTATGAGAAAAGTCAAGGATCCTCGTTTAGGTTTTGTTACCGTTACAGATGTGGAGATGACACAAGATCTAAAGATGGCAAGGGTTTTTATCAGTGTAATGCAAGAAGAAACCACCGGTTTATCCCTTGAGATACTCAACTCTGCAAGAGGGATGATAAGGGCGGAGCTGAATAAAAGAATAAGGGTAAAATTCATACCCTCATTAGAATTTAGAATAGATGAAGCGATTGACAGAGGAAGCAGGATTGATCAACTTTTAAGAGAGATAAAAGAGGATTGATGTCTCTTCAAGCAATATCAGATTTCATTTACCACCAAAATAATTTTCTAATAGCCACACATTATAATCCAGACGCCGATACTATCGGCTCTGCATTAGCCCTTTACCATGCCTTAAAATTGCTTGGTAAAAATCCTGTTGTGCTATGTAAAGACAAGACACCGAAGGATTGTCAATTCCTGCCTTCAATAGGGGATTTCATAAATCTTGATACATTAAAAAGTCTTAATATATCTGACCATGTTCTCATAATCGTTGACTGTAATCATATTAATCGTGTGACTCGTGATGAAAATGAGCAGTTTCTTTTTAATAACATGAAAAAGATCGTAATAGACCATCATGAGATTGTCAATCCTTATGGCGATATTGCGTGGATAGACCCCAGTGTCCCTTCTACGAGTATGATGATTTATGAACTAATAAAGACACTAAATGTTGAGGTAAATAAGGACATTGCAGTCTGCCTATATGCAGGTTTGTGTATTGATACTGGTAACTTCAGACATGACAATACCAATGCCCAATCATTAATAGTTGCATCTGAACTCATTAGCAAAGGTGTTAACCCCTCAAAGGTGTATAGATATCTTTTTGAGTCATGGTCAATACAAAAGTTTAGGCTATTCAAAGAGACAATCCAGACCCTTGAGGAAGAAAGTGGAATCGCCATTTTAACGGTTACAAAACAGATGTTAGAACGCAATGGATGTGATGATGAGGATTCTGGAAACTTCGTTGATTTCCCCAAAAAAAGTGTGTCTATCAAGGTCTCTGTGTTGTTAAAAGAGATTGACAAAGACAAATATAGAGTTAGTATTAGGTCAAAAGAAGACATCAATGTTGCACAAATAGCCATGTCTTATGGGGGTGGTGGGCATAAAAATGCTGCAGGATGCACTATTGAAGGCAAGATTGATTACATAAAAAAAGACCTCTTTAGAAAGATAAAAAACATTCTTTAAATCAGCCATTAAACATGTCAGGTATAAAGGTATCTGTAGCCCAGTTTGATACAAAATTCGGAGATATTCAAACAAACCTTCAAAAGACAGAGTTATTCATTAAAGAAGCCTCTAAAGAATCTGTAAGTCTGATTTGTTTTCCTGAGATGTGGTTATCAGGATTTGACTGGCAATTTATCACCGCAAACAAACATCACCACAACGAAGTTATAGACTTACTAATTGATTTAGCCCATCGTTACGGGATTTGGCTAAATGGCTCAATTCCTTATGTAGATAAAAACGGCAATGTATTTAATTCCTCTATCCTCATTAGTCCTGAAAAAAAGATTGAAGGCATTTACAGTAAGATGCATCTATTTAAACTAATAGGTGAAGACAAACACCTATCTGCTGGAAACAGCATTGAGATAGTTGAAACACCTTGGGGAAGGACTGGTCTTGCTGTGTGTTATGACATAAGATTTCCTGAATTATTCAGATTGTATGCACTAAAAGGGGTAGAGACCATGATTATCTGCGCTGCATTTCCTGATACCAGAATAAACCACTGGAGAACGCTTGTATGTGCAAGGGCAATAGAAAACCAGATGTATGTGATTGCCGTTAACAGAGCAGGACAAGAGATTAACAGTGATGGAGTATTGACCAAATTTGGTGGTCATTCTTTGATAGTTGACCCGTGGGGAGAGATAATAGCCCATGATGATTCACATCATGAATCAATCTTATATGCAAAACTTGATACAAAAAAAATAAAGGAGATACGAAAAAGATTGCCCGTATTTTCAGATAGAAAACCTGATGTATATAAGGCATTAGATTTTTGAATTGAACAGGTAATTAATTACTTGACATTTATACTCTGTGGTGGTATATTTTTACAACTAAAAAAATGAGGAGGTGGATATGTTTAAGGTTTTATTAGTTGTAGCGTTGGTGTTTTTACTGCCTCTTTCTGTTTATGCAAACGAACAGGCTGTTTTAATGCAGAAGATTGAGGCACTTTCAAAGGAACTTGAAAGACTAAAACAGCAGATGCAAGACCTCCAAAAAAAGGAGGAAACAAAGGAGCAAAGGATAACTGCAGTTGAAAAAAAGGCAGAGTCCGCATCTGCAGACAATCTAAGCTCATGGCTTGAGATTGGTGGTGATTACAGGTTTAGGTTTGATTCATTAAGGGGTGAAATACCTGCTAATTGGATTTCTTATGGAGGCTCAACAAACTTTACCATGCAACAACTCATGCAAATAGGACAGAAATATCCAAATCTTATGTCCATGTTGATGCCACTCATGCAGACATATCCTAATGGCTTTGGTGCATATATCTCTCCTGTAACACAAGAAATCAAACCCAAAAACGAATCACTCATGCTCAACAGATTTGGACTAAATCTCAAGGCAAAGGCTACAGAGGACATTCAGGTAAAGGCAAGGCTCTTGATGTATAAGGTTTGGGGACATGATGATGTAGCACCTGTGGGAGGACCTTTTGGAAATGCCTTCTTTGCTGATAGGTTTGTTACAATGGATGGCAATCTTGGGCACATACCTGATGGTGCAAGATTAAGGGTTGATCAAGCCTACGCTACATGGAGCAATGTATTTGGAGCACCTGCATGGTTTTCCGTAGGTAGAAGGCCTTCAACAGGTGGTATTCCTACAAACATAAGACAAAATACAGAAAAGATTGGCACTGCTGGGGTTCCCGGTTTGCTTGTTGATTATGCATTTGATGGACTTACCATTGGAGTAGCCCCTGATATCCCTTCACTTCCGGGTGCATATGCAAAACTTTGTTATGGCAAAGGATTTGATAGCGGTTATATGACCGATGCCAATGTTATGAAGGATGTTAATTTCTTAGGCATCAATGTCGTTCCATACGATACTGATAATCTCAGGGTTGAACTTCAATGGCAGAGAGGGTTTGATATCTTTGCATTTCCGGGCAATACGGATCCATTTGGGTTAGGGAATACAAACAAAAACATCGGTGATATTGACTGGTGGGGTGGAGTTGTAAATGCAGTAATACCGAAGGTAGGTCCCGGCGATCTTAACCTCTTTTTATCAGGTGCTATTAGTGTAACTCACCCTAACGACAACACCTACAACGCCCCATTCATTTATGGAATCAAGGCTAATGGCACAATTGATACAATTTACTCTGGCAGATATGGTCTATTGTATAACGACCCTGCATTTGGTGGTGAAAAGAAGAGCAGGACAGGTGGAGCGATTTATTTAGGTGCTCGTTATGATATTAAATCAACAGGTACAAAAATAGGGTTAGAATACAACTATGGTTCAAAATACTGGATGGCATTTACCCCTGCTGCTGATGATATTTGGACAAGCAAGCTTGCCACAAGAGGAAATGTGTATGAGATATACATCATCCAGCAACTCAATAAAAAGCCCATTGCTAAAAGAGGTGATGCATTTGTGAGATTGGGTTATCAGTACTATGACTTTAAATACACTGGAAGTGGCTTCTGGCTTGGAGAACCGATGAAGATATCTGATGTCAATCTATCTGACCCAGGCACAGTGCAGATGCTACCACCAGTCAAAAAGGCTCACGACATATACTTCACATTTGATGTAGTGTTCTAATAAAAATATTTCAGTAGCCACTCCTTAAGTTTCATAAGGAGTGGCTTTTTTGTTGTAAAATAACTTATGAAGATATTAATCCTAACATTTCTAATACTTGCATTAAATCAGCCAGCCTATGCTAATGACAAAAAGGCATCCGACTTTTTTCTAAAGGATATATATGGTAAGACTATCAGATTATCGGATTATAAAGGAAAGGTGGTTCTTTTACATTTTTGGGCGATGTGGTGTGGAGATTGTGTAAAGGAAATACCATCATTAAACAACGCATATGTTCTTTTTAAAGATAAAGGATTGGAAGTGATTTCTATCTCTACCGATACATCTATATCAAAACTACAGGAGTTTTCAAATAAAAACAAGATTGAATTTTTGATTCTTCATGACCCTGATAAATCTGTCACGATTAAATCTTATCAAGTTATAGGTTTGCCTGTAACCTTTATAATAGATAGGGATGGTAAGATTATTGAGAGAATCAATGGACCGAGGGATTGGAATTCACAGGCAATGAAGAAAAAGATTCAATCAATAGTTCAAAAAAAGCAATAATCGTTTTCCTTCCGTTTTTTTGTTGTTGAATTTTATAAATCTATTTATTTTTTTTATTTTATTTGTGTATGCCTCATGAATTATTATGTTTTACTAATCATGTCTATTTGTTTGTATATATCAATCTAAACCAAGAAGGGGAGGAGAATTATGAGTGAAGAGAGTATTTATGAGTCGTTATTAAGGAAGGGTGTCTCAAGAAGGGATTTCTTGAAGTTCTGCTCTACCTCAGCCATGATACTTGGACTGTCATCATCTACTGTGCCCAAGATTGCTGAGGCATTAGAGAAGAAAGAAAGACCATCAGTAGTGTGGTTACATTTCTCTGAATGCACAGGTGATTCAGAATCGGTATTAAGGGCAAGCAAACCCTCTATTGCTCAGGTTATTCTTGATATTGTCTCTCTTGAATATCATGAAACTATCATGGCACCGTCTGGTCATGCAGCAGAGAAATCTCTGAAGGATATCATCACGAAGAAAAAAGGCAAGTATATCGCTGTTTATGAAGGGGCAGTACCAACTGCCGACGGAGGTGTTTATTGCTTTATCGGTGGACATAAGGCGATTGACATCTGTAAAGAAGTTGGTTCTGGTGCAATGGCAAACATTGCTGTTGGTAATTGTGCATGTTTTGGTGGTATTCCAGCGGCAAATCCAAATCCTACCAAATGCGTTGGGATTAAAGACATACTTGGCGGCACCGTTGTAAATCTTGCAGGTTGTCCTATGAATGCAGAAAACTTTACCGCTGTAGTAGTTCATTTTGTAACATTCGGAACGCTTCCTGCACTTGACAAGCATGGACGTCCGTTATTTGCATATGGCAAGTGTATTCATAATAACTGTGAACGCCGTCCTCATTTTGATCAAGGACAATTTGTTCGTCAGTGGGGTGATATGGGACATAGGCTTGGATGGTGTCTTTATGAAATGGGTTGTAAAGGACCTATGGCTTATCAAAACTGCCCAACTATTCGTTGGAATGAAGGGACAAGCTGGCCTGTTCAGGCAGGGCATCCTTGCATAGCCTGTGCAAGTCCTAACAACTGGGACGATGCATATCCTTTCTATAAGAGGATGGAAGGTGTTCCGGGTGTAGGTTGGCAGGCAAATGCAGACAAGGTAGGTCTTGGAATTGCTGCTGCAACAGCTGCTGCGGTTGCCGCACATGGCATAATCAGAGCCGCAACAAGAGGTAAGGGCCCTTCTGACAAAGAAGAAGGACATTAATATACAAAGATATAAGAAAAATATAAGGAGGTCAAAGTAAAAATGGCAAAATTAGTAGTTGATCCAGTTACAAGGATAGAAGGTCATATGAGGGTTGAGGCTAAGGTTGAAGGTGGTAAGATTGTAGATGCTTGGGTATCTGGTACAATGTGGCGTGGGATTGAAACCATTCTAAAAGGTCGTGACCCTCGTGATGCATGGCTTTTTGTCTCGCGTGTCTGTGGCGTCTGAACAACGGTTCATTCTACAAGCTCCGTGAGAGCTGTTGAACATGCACTTGGAATCATCATACCAGATAACGCAAGGATTTTAAGAAACATTATTAATGCTATACAAATGGTTCATGACCATGTAATCCATTTCTATCATTTGCATGCACTTGATTGGGTTGATATCGTCAGTGCACTAAAAGCAGACCCAAAAAAGACTGCTGATTTGGCATCATCAATATCTGATTGGCCAAACAATGCATCAGCAAGTTACTTTAAGGCTGTGGCTGCAAAATTAAAGGCTTTTGTAGATAGCGGTCAGCTTGGAATATTTTCAAATGGTTATTGGGGACACCCTGCTTATAAACTGCCACCAGAGGCAAATCTTATGGCAGTTGCACACTATCTTGAAGCACTTGACTGGCAGCGTGATTTCATCAAGGCAATGGCACTGATTGGTGCTAAAAACCCACATCCTCAAACCTACCTTGTTGGTGGTATGGCAACCCCAGTTGACCCGAATAGTCAAAATGCAATCAATGCAGGCACTATTGCCCAATTAAATGAATATGCACGCCGTGCAAAAGAATTTGTTGATAAGGTATATATCCCTGATTTGCTTGCGGTTGCATCTTTCTACAAAGACTGGGCTGCAATTGGTGGTGGTGTTGGAAACTACTTATCATACGGTGAGTTCCAAAAGGACAACAATCCCAATACATCAAATGTATGGTTACCTGCTGGTTTCATTCGTGGTAAGAACCTCAGTAAGATTGAGCCAGTGGATCATAAGAAGGTTACTGAAGAGGTCTCTCGTGCATGGTATAAATACACCGGTGGTGACAGCAAACCACTTCACCCATGGGACGGAGAGACAACACCAAATTACACCGGTCCTAAAACATCCTACAAAGAACTGGATACAAGTGGTAACAACAAATACAGTTGGACAAAGGCTATAAGATATGATGGATTACCAGTAGAGGTTGGTCCACTTGCTCGTATGGTCATTGCCTATGCTGCAGGACACAAGGAGGTCAAGGACTTAGTAGGTTACGCACTTAATAAACTTGGAGTAGGACCAGAAGCCTTATTCTCAACATTAGGACGCACTGCTGCTCGTGGTATTGAAACCAAGTTAATTGCTGACAAATTACCCGAATTTATTGGTGACCTTGCTAATAACATCAAAAAAGGAGATTACCGTATAGCAAATACAGAAAAGTGGGATCCTGCAACATGGCCAGCTGAGGCAAAAGGGTATGGTTACCATGAGGCACCAAGAGGTTCATTATGCCATTGGATTGTTATCAAGGATAAAAAGATTGCCAATTATCAAATGGTAGTTCCGGGTGGCATCAATGCCTCACCTCGTGATGCTAAGGGACAACTTGGTCCTGATGAACAAGCCTTGATAGGCACTCCTATTGCAAAGCCAGACCAACCAATTGAGATAATAAGAACAATACATTCGTTTGATCCATGTATGGCATGTGGTATTCATTTATTAGATGCCGAAGGCAAAGAGATTGTTCAAGTTAAAGTCAGATAAAGGAGGGTCATATGGCTACTACACATAGAGAATACATATGGGAGATACCAGTCCGAATCACTCATTGGATAAATGCGATTAGCATTGTTGTCTTGTCTGTTACAGGATTTTATATAGGTTCTCCTTTTTGGGATTCCCCTAATAGCGATTCAGTGCTCCCTATGGCATTGATGAGGTTTATCCACTTTGTTGCAGCCTATGCCTTTACTGCAAGTGTCCTTTTCAGAATCTACTGGATGTTTGTTGGTAACAAGTATGCACGGTGGAACCAGTTTATCCCCCTATCTACAGAACGAATCGTAAACTTCATTCAATGTGCGCTGTTTTATGGATTTATGCGTAAGGAAATTCCTCATTCACCCGGACATACTGCTATAGCAGGGGTTTCGTATTCTATAATATTTCTAATTTTTCTTTATGAGATTGCATCTGGATTTGCATTGCTGTATGTGGCAAATGGTGGAGGAGCGATCTACAATATAGGTGGAGGATGGTTGTTAAGGATTATGGATCTTGGCACCATTAGGATGCTTCATCATGTATTCATGTGGGTAATTTGGATATTTGTCATTATACATGTCTATATCTCATGGCATAATGACATCATTGAGAGAAACGGTCTTATGAGTTCTATCTTTAGTGGATATAAGTTTTTCGGGAAGCATCACTAATTGTCTATTGCAGTTGTAGGCATTGGAAACATACTTTTACAGGATGAAGGGGTCGGGGTCCATGCTGTAAGATACATCCAAGAGCATTACTCATTCTCTCCAGAGATTGAGATATTGGATGGGGGAACACTGGGTCTCGACCTCCTACCTTTTATAGAAAGGTTTGAAAAGATATTATTTGTAGATGCAGTAAATTTTGGTAAGGAACCGGGTTACATTGGGGTCCTTGAAGACGAGGAGATTCCTTCTTTAATCCATATGAAGTTATCTGCACATCACATTGGACTTGCAGATATACTCTCATTAGGTCGGTTAAAAGGGATATTGCCAAAGAAGGTATGCCTTGTAGGGATACAGCCACAGACAAACCCGTTTTTGTTTGGAACCGAACTTTCTCCTGAAATAAAGAGTAAAATGCTACAATTTGTAGATGAAATAATAAAAAAATTAAGAGAGTGGAATGTAACATGTGTCTTGCAATCCCATCAAAGATAATCAGCATTGACAATCTCATGGCAACTGTAGATGTAATGGGTGCAAGGAGGGATGTTAGTTTAATCCTCCTACCTGAAGAGGCAGATGTTGGTGACTATGTCCTTGTGCACGCAGGTTTTGCACTGCAAAAGATTGACGAGGAAACTGCTCAAGAATCTCTAAAACTGTGGAGGGAATACGCAGAATTTCTTGAAAAAGAAGCCATGTATGAAGACACCTGATTATCTGTAAAATCAGGTGGTAATCTTCACTACAAGCTTTTAACGGTTATAACCAACACAGTTTTTTTATGTATTGTTTTGGATTCTGTGTTTTGTCAACTCAAGTGATATCCTTGAAAACTCCTCAATACTCAGGGTTTCTGCCCTTCTCATATGGTCTATCCCGATTGTTGATAAGGTTTCTTTAATGTCTGGATAGAGAGTCTTTAGGCAATTATAAAGTGTTTTTCTTCTTTGTCCAAATCCTGCCCTTATGACCTTAAAGAAGATGTCCTTATCGCCTACATCTACTACTGGGTTAGGATGGATATCAATCTTTACTACTGCAGAATCAACCTTTGGAGATGGCCTAAATGCACCCTTTGGTATCAAAAATTTTATCTCCGCCTTACCATAATACCTAACAGCAACAGACAAAAGTCCGTAATCACCTCTTTTGTTGTCAGCTACAATCCTTTCTGCAACCTCTCTTTGCATAGTTATAGTCATGGATTTTATTTTAGAACCTACCTCAAAAAGTCTAAATAAAATAGGTGTAGTTATATAGTATGGTATGTTGGAGACCACCTTAAAATCATCCTTGATAGTTTCATAAGGATACTTCAAGGCATCGCCGTGAATGATCTCAACATTGCCATTGTCTTTGTGTTTGTCCTTCAGTTTATCTACAAAATATTCATCTATTTCAATTGCTATGACAGACCTTGCTTTTTGACTTATAAGTTCGGTCAGTCTGCCATGTCCTGGTCCAATCTCAAGGACAACATCAGAGTCATCAATACCTGATACCTCTATCATCCTTTTAAGTATTGAAGGGTCAAACAAAAAATTTTGTCCGAGGTGTTTTTTAGCCATTAATGTATCTTTAGATTAAGATAGGGTTGTCAAAATGAGTAGAAGTCATCCCGTCTTTGATTGGGGATTGATGAAGGGGATTTTACATTTACATAGTGTATTGCCTCACCTATCTTTTGCCATCTGTTTTCTCTTTGTATCAACTGCCAAAAGTCCAGCTTTATGGAATGATTACCAACGGTATCAAAACGCAATCTTATGGTATTTTCGTTACTACTGTGTCTTTTGTTGTCAACCGTCCAAGAATAACTGTATTTTACAAGTCCGCTTTGTAGTGAGCCTGTTTTTGCATATACTGAAAACAAACCCTCTTCATTTATTAAGAGTTCGGAAGGACCGTTGATACCAATTGTTAAACGGTCTATAACGGTGATTGTCTGTTTGCCTTCAAGTATCAGTCTCCCCTTTTCATCCATAATCTTAACTACGATATTGTGATTGCCAATATCATTACCTATAAATTCCACCTTATCCGAACTACTGCCAAGTGATTTGTTTTCTGTTGTCCAGTAAAACTTATACTTGTTAATCTCCTTACAATCGCTGACTGCCTTTAACCAGAGCCTTTCTCCAGTCATAATGGTTTGTTTTTCAGATGTTACTAATACACCGAGAGGTTTTAGTTTTATAACAGGATGTTGTTCTTTGAGGGTGCTGATAAACTCCGAAAAACAATCAGCACTAATCTTGACCGAATATCTATCCTTTAGACTGATGTGTCTAAAAACGCACTTATCATCACATTTCAACTCTTTAGTTGGTATGCCATTGATAAATACTGAAACCTTGTTTAAAGAAAGATTAGTCGTTGTAGGTTTTATGACACCATTGATTACATATGCCTCCTTGTATCTTTCATGCCATGATTTTACCAATCTAAAAAATTCCCTATTGAAAATACAAAGGGCAACAAATTCGTCTTCCCTTACAGATTGATTGAGTTTAGGTAGATTAGGACTTAATATGTAATCACCGTTTTTTAGGTAACCTTCAAACTCCAAAACCTCTTTAATCCTGTTGTCCTTGAGAAACTTAAAATAGTTTTTTGAGGTTGTTATTGTCTCATTTAGATTTGAGATATCTTTCAATCTATAAAAGAATACCTCATGATTTACAGACTCTTTGTAAAACCGATTGTTTTTCAAGATTGTGTAATATCTATACAGGGCATCAAACCCATCTTTATCTACCAAAAAACCTTGTCCTTCATACCATAAAAACATAAAATTTGAAGATCTGCCTTCCCATGCCTTTATAGGTTTTAGGTGTGGATATTTAAGTGGGATGTAAAAATAGGTCTGGCAATCCTCTGATGGGAAATTTATCTTGAAATAAAACTGTATATGCTTATCAACATTTGCATCTAAACATAGATATTTTTCTGATATCTCATCACCAACAAATGAATTACCAAATAACACACTGTCTTGGGGTGTGTTGTAACACCATGCAAAAAGTGGATTTAAAATGGATATGAATAAGATTAAAAGAAATCCAATTATCATATGATAATAACGGGTTAAAACCCTAAATCTTTAAGGATTGAGTCAACACCTTCCTGATCAACTGTTTCCTGTTTTTTTGTATCCTTTTCCTCTTTACTGACCTTGATACCTACATCCTTTAAAATATTGAGCATCTCTGTTTCTAATTCTGTAAGAAAGGTGATTACCTGCTTTAACATCCTTCCAGTAAGGTCTTGGAACTCCTGAGTTATAAGCAGTTCTGTCATGTCTTTTTCTAATTCCTTGAAAAAATCTTTCTTAAAGACTAATGATTCTTCACCTTCTTCAGAAACCTGTTTTTTATGCTCTCTGATTAGATTAAGGTATTTTTCAACGATTTCAAGGGTTCTATTTGCAGCATTTTCGGTGCCTTGTATTACAAGTTGAAGATTGTCAACAGCAGATGGCATTTCATCCACTGCATATGTCTTTAAACGAGGTGCATCTATCCCCTTTATGTTTTTAATGGTGTCATGTAGTTTTCTTGTAAGCCTTCCGAGTTCTTTGTAAAGTCCCTCTTGACCTTTATTTATAATCTTCTCAACACATTCATTTGTCTTCTCAAAATCATGGTTTAATAGGGCATCCATGAAACAAACGATGTCATCAAGCACTGCTACCTTTGGGTGTGAGGAGGATAATCCTTTGTTTTTAAGAAACTCCTTCGTATCTATTATCTCTCTTACAAAGATATCGCCTCCAATACCCTCTACCTTTTTTACTACCTCAACCTTATCTTCTCCTGTCTCTTTGTATTCAATGATCTCATCCTCAAACAAATGCATGTCCTCCAAAGGGATCATCCTTTTGGGGTCAAGCATTATAAGAAGCCTGTCGCTCAATTTTGCGACCCCTTCAATGTTTTGCACCCCATCGGCTATGAGATTCTCTGATGGCTCAATATTGTTTTTATCAATAGTAATCACACCAGTAATGCCATCTACAAGTATCCCAAAGGTTACCTTCCCGCTTGAAAGAACGATTATCTTTGACGGTTTATCTTCACTATAAAAGCCCATCAAGGATTTTAGATTTACAACAGTAATTATCTTCCCCCTCATGTTCATGACCCCCTCTATGTAAGATGGGGCTTGCGGGAGTTTTGTTATAGGCGGGATGTTGATAATCTCCTGCACCTTTGTAATTGGCACAGTATATTCGTTATTGTTTATTATAAATCCAATGTATTGCATAGTCTCATCTCCTCATAGTTCATATGTAGATTTTAAAATTTATATTATATAAGGTGTCAAGCAAGGATAAAACTGACATTTTAAACAGATTTGTCTCAATCAAGATTTAAAGCCCCTAAACTCAACGGCTGATAAAAAAAATTTATAAATGGGGGAAATTCTATAGAAAATAACTATTTGCTTAATGTATCAATGATATACAAAAATAAACACAATCTAATAATACCTTGGAGGGTGTATGGTTATTGATGCAAGAGGCTTTGCGTGTCCTAAACCTGTGCTGATGCTTGAGGATGAGTTAAACAAGATATCAGAAGGAAGCATTGAGATACTCGTTGATAATGAGGCATCTGTTAATAATATAAAAAGATTCTGTGCAAAAAGGGGCATGTTCGCTGAAGACAGCAAGATTGAAAACTACTGGAAGGTCAAGGTGGTGAAGGGGTTTAACTGTCAATTACCTCAAGACAATGTCACAGATAAGACAAAAAAGGAACTCTTCATAATAATCGCAACTGACACTATGGGGAAGGACGAGACATTAGGAAGGATACTTATGAAGGCTTATTTAGAAACAATGATGGTATATAACGAATTACCAGATAGTATGTTTTTTATGAACACAGGTGTTAAATTGACCACCACAGACGATGAGATTGTAACAATCATCAAACAGATATCTGAAAAAGGGGTTGAGATATTTACCTGTGGCACATGTCTTAAATACTTCAACCTTGAAGCAAACCTTAAGGTGGGATTGAGAGGCACAACAAATCATGTCGTTGAAGGGATAAAAGATTACAAAAAGACTGTTTGGATAGGGTAGTCTTAAAACTTATAATCCCTTTTGATTTGTAAAGTATACCCTCTTTAATTTTGAATAATGTTGAATATTTCATCCGCATTTCTTTATAATTCAGTGTAATTGGGCGATTAGCTCAGTGGGAGAGCGCTCCCTTCACACGGGAGAGGTCGTAGGTTCAATCCCTACATCGCCTACCATATAAATCAATAACTTACCAGTCATACCAAATACCCTTAAAATCCAAATTGTGCTAATTGAATCAACATTCAATAAAGAAAAACTACATCAATTGTTTTACACTTACAAAACCAATAAAAATTTAAGAATAAATAAACAGTTTTATTTGCTTTAACTAATATGATAAAATGCTTACAAAAATAAATATTTAATGTGTCATATTAAACAATGATTACCAAGTCAAGGAGGTCTATATGTCTGATACATCTAAAAAGAGGCTATCAACGGGGATAAAAGGCTTGGATGAGATACTAATGGGAGGTTTTATTCCTCAAAGGGCGTATTTAGTGAGAGGAGGTCCGGGAACCGGAAAAACCACGCTTGGTTTGCATTTCCTGAAGGCAGGGGTCGCAAACAATGAAAGGGTGCTTTTTATCAGTTTAGAGGAAAATGAGCAGTCAATTAGGGCAAATGCGTCAAAGATTGGGATAGACATATCAGGTATTGAGTTTCTTGACATTAGTCCTACACCTGATTATTTTACAAAGGTCCAATCTTACGACATATTTTCACCTGCCGAGGTGGAGCGTGAACCAATCACCAATGAAATAATCAAGACTATTGAGCGTATAAAACCTACAAGGGTATTGATTGACCCGATAACACAATTTCGTTATCTTTCAAGTGATGTGTTTCACTTCAGAAAGCAAATCCTATCATTTCTCAATTTTCTAAAAAGTAATGGCTGCACGGTTGTTTTTACCTCTGAAAACTTTACAAACCTATCGGATAGTGATTTGCAATTTATTGCTGACGGCATAATTGAATTAGAATTTGGAGAATATGGTAGGAATATGATGATTACGAAGTTTAGGGGTTCAGAGTTTTTAGGTAAGAGCCATTCTATGAAGATAATTAGGCAACATGGTATCACGGTATTTCCAAGATTAGTGCCAGAGGATTACAGTGTAGAATTTAAACATGATAAGGTTATATCTGGGGTCAAGGAGCTTGATAATATCCTTCATGGTGGTATTGAAAGGGGGACGGTTACCTTTATTTCAGGACCATCAGGAGTTGGTAAGACCACAGTTGGTTGTCATTTTATCAGAGAAGGTGCAAAGGCAGGGTTGAGGTCTGTCTTTTATTCCTTTGATGAGGAGATTGAGATAACAAAAAGGAGATGTGAGTCTATAGGAATATGGTCTAAAGATGTAATCAATCAAGACACACTACTTATTGAAAAGATTGAACCTTTGAAATACACTGGCGATGAATTTGCCCAAAAGGTTAGACACGAGGTAGAAAACAAAGGCGCAAAGATTGTCATGATTGATAGCATTGCAGGGTATCGTCTAAGCATTGAGGGTAAGGACATTTCAAGTCATCTTCATGCACTTGTAAAGTATCTACAACGGATGGGTGTGGTTGTATTGTTGTCAGTAGAGACGCACAATCTTACAGGTGAGTTTAGGCTTACAGATTATGAGATTAGTTATCTTGCTGATAACATTATTTTTCTGAGATACATTGAGGTTGATGGCATGATGTCAAAGGCTATAGGGGTTTTGAAAAAGAGATTGTCAGATTTTGAAAAGGGACTTTATGAATTTCAGATCACTAACAAAGGCATAAGGATAGGAAAACCCTTATCAAACCTAAAAGGCATCCTCACAGGGACACCATTATCACCCTAAACGATTAAAGGTATGTTATGGATGTTGAGAAAAGGTTACTAATTATAGGTAGTAATCCCAACAATCAAGATATGCTTGATGCATTTATCAAAAAGATTGGATACAATACATTTAGGGTTGATAGTTTAGAAGCATTAATGGATATCTTGATTGAGAAACAAGGAATAAAATTAGCATTATTTGATATTACTGGGTTTGATAGCAGGGTCTGGCAATGCTGTAGAGATATCAATAGATTAGGCATTCCTCTTTTTTTAATTACATCAAGGTTAAATGATGTCATAAAAAAGAGGTGTTTAAACTTTGGTATCAACACAATATTTCAAAAACCCCTGATAATGCGTGAATTAGCAAATACAATCCATGTTTTTATGAGATCTCAAAATGATTAATCATAAAGAAACAATACTGCTTCTGATGAAAGAAGGTCGTAATCGTCAACTCCTTGAAGAGTATCTCATGGATAATTATGATGTGAAGGTTTTTGATTATGAAGAGTTTGCAAAAACCGATTTTGATTTAGGTATTGTTGATGGACCCACTCTTAAGGACCTTCAAGAAAAAATCAGCATCTCAAAGAGAAAAGAAGGTGATGTCTTTTTACCATTTGTGTTTTTAACCTCAAGAGAAGAAATAGGCATGATTACAGCTGGATTATGGCAAGTGATAGATGAGTTAATCACCACCCCTATTCAAAAGGCAGAACTCCGTGTAAGGATTGAGGTATTACTACGGGCAAGAAGGCTTTCAAAGGAATTAAAACACCTCAAAGATAGACAAATAGAGCATATAAGCGGACTTCTATCGGAGACTGATGAACTTCGTAGAAAGATTTTTGATAATACACCTGTTGCTACCTATTATTTAGACAAGGACATGAAGGTTTTGTTGTGGAATAAGGCTGCAGAAGACCTATTTGGTTGGACTGCAGATGAGATATTAGGGAAACCATACCCTGTAGTACCAGATGATAAGAAGGAAGAGTTTATCAATATTCGTAATCGTATTTTAGATGGTGAGACTATTAAAGGATTAGAGGTAGTAAGGCAAACAAAGGATGGAAGACTGATTGATTGCGTCTTATCTGCTACTGCTGTATATAACGACAAAGGGGAGATACAAGGTGCGATTGTGAGTATGGAAGACATCACAGAGCGTAATCTTATGATAAAAAAGATTTTAGAGAGTGAAGAGATATTTCGCAGTCTTTTCCAAAACAACCATGCTGTGATGCTCGTAATAGACCCTTCTGATGGCAGCATTATAGATGCAAATCCAGCGGCGTGTAGATACTACGGTTGGTCAAGGGAACAACTCCTAACGATGAATATCGCAAATATAAACATATTATCTCCAGAGGAAATAAAACAAGAAATGCAAAAGGCAAAAACATTCAAAAAGAATTATTTTGAGTTCAAACACAGGCTTTCAAATGGCGATGTAAGAGATGTGGAGGTATATAGCGGACCAATAAGAATAAAAGAAAGGAATTTACTTTATTCAATCATTTTTGACATCACTGAACGAAAGAAACTACAAAAACAACTCATCCAGGCTCAGAAGTTAGAATCCATTGGAAGACTTGCTGGCGGTGTTGCACATGATTATAACAACATGCTTAGTGTAATAATTGGATATGCAGAATTGGCTCTTCAGAAGATTAGACCAGATGACCCGCTTAAATCAGATTTACAACATATTCTTAATGCTGCAGAAAAATCTAAAGACATCACAAAGCAGCTACTTGCCTTTGCCAGAAAAGAGATGTCAAATCCTGTTATCGTTGATCTAAACAAGGAGATAGAAAACTCTTTAAAATTCTTTAAGAAGCTCATCGGTGAAAACATAAACCTTGTGTGGTTACCATCCAAAGAAAGTCTCATTACAAAGATTGACCCTGTTCAATTGGATCAGATATTGGCTAATCTATGTGTAAATGCAAGGGATGCAATATCTGTAGTGGGTAACATCACTATACAGACGGGTAAAGCAGAACTTGATAATCTTCTTATTAGCGAGGATACTGCCCCTTTGTCTGGAAGATATGTTTGGGTATCAATAAAGGATGATGGTTGTGGTATGGACAAAAACACACTTGAGAAGATATTTGAACCGTTTTTTACTACAAAGGAATTGGGCAAGGGCACTGGATTAGGACTTTCTACCGTGTATGGAATTGTAAAACAAAACAATGGCTTTATTGATGTAAAAAGTAAAGTTGGTCAGGGCACTACCTTTACTGTATATCTGCCAGAACATAAAGAAGAGACCGTTGTAGCAGCAAGGAAGACAACCTCTGACATAATCCCTAAAGGAAACGGTGAGACTGTATTGATTGTAGAGGATGAGGCTTCAATACTAAATCTCCTTGAGACAATGTTGACAGAGATTAATTATAAGGTCTTAAAGGCAACAAAGCCTTCAGAGGCTATAACTCTATCTGTTAAACATGAAAAAGACATAAGGCTTTTGATTACAGATGTAGTAATGCCCGAGATGAGTGGTAGGGAATTGATGGAGTGTATTAAGGTCAGATGCCCAATTATCAAATGTCTTCTAATGACTGGCTATACCGATGATATGATGATAGACATGGGCATTAAGGATAAGAGCCTTCATATACTTAGCAAGCCTTTTACAATGAAAGATTTGGCAAATAAGATAAGGAATGTTTTGGGTAATTGATGTAGTATCCGTTACTGCTCCTTAAAATCAATGCAGAGGACGGTTATATCATCAGATTGAGGTGCACCTTCTGTGAAGACCCTTACATCCCTCATCAGATTTTTTGTTATATCCTGAATAGACATATGAGAAGTAATCTTTAGACAATTAATCAGCCTTTTAGAATCATACAACTCATTCTTGTCGTTCATCGCCTCTGTAACACCATCGGTATAGAGGATGAGTTTGTCGCCCTTTTGAAGTCTTATCTTTGCAGTTTCATATTTGTAATCTCTAAACACACCTAATACCACACCATCAGGCATTTCAATAAAGGTTGGGGGTGTATCCTTCCGGACTAACACAGGCGGTAGATGACCACCGTTTGCGAAGTATAATTCACCTGTTTTGTAATGAAGTATCCCACAAAAAACGGTTACAAACATGGCACTGTCATTATTTTCAGATAGTTCAGAGTTAACAGCATCAAGGAGGTGGTGAGGCATCTGGGCGTTATTGGCAAATACCTTAAAAAATGTCTTTGTGACTGACATAAAAAGTGCTGCAGGCACCCCCTTACCTGATACATCTGCTACCAAAAAACAAACTCTGTCTCCATCCAATAAATAAAAATCATAGAAATCGCCACCTACTTCCCTTGCAGGTTCTATCATCGCAAAGATGTCAAATTCTGCTTTATCAGGAAATGGTGGGAAGGTTTTAGGTAATATGTTCATCTGTATGTCATGGGCAATCCTCAATTCACTCTCAATCCTTTCCTTTGCAATCGTGGCATTTGTCAGTTGGGCAATGTAATCCTTAAGGGCAAAACGCATCTTTGACACTGAATCCGATAGCCTTGCCACTTCATCGTTTCCCTGTATCTCTGGCATCTCAATCTCAAGATTCCCTTTTCCTATCTGCTCTGTAATGTCTGAAAGGTTTGTTAGCGGTCTCGTAATTGTTTTAGCAACATATAATGACATCAATGAAAGCATTGCTATACCTGTAATAGCCAGTGTGACAACTATGAGATTGAGTTTTTTTATGTCCTGTAGCATCTCTTCTGATGGAAATAGTATTATCAACCTCCATTCATTTGATGGTATCTTTGAATAATAGACATGCGCCTTTGTATCAAAGATATCTGCATTGTCAAACTGTCCAGAATCCTTTCTTAACATCTGCCTGCCTATATCTCGCATCTTTAAGTCATTCTTTTCCTCTGCAATACTAAAGAAGGTCTCATTCATGATGAGTTTTCTATTTGGGTGTGTGACAATCGTTCCATTTTGAGAGATTAGCATCGCATAGCCAGTTTGAAAAACCTTTATAGACTGCACTATGTCTGAAAGCCATTCAAGAGATATATCAGCTACGATGATACCGATTAGTTGTCTTTTGCTATCCACATTCCTATACAAAGGAACTGAATACGATGACATAATGGTTTGTTCTTCAAAATATGGCTCGCTCCACTGCGGTGATTGCAGTTCTTTAGCGAGTTGATACCAGTCTTGGTAAAAGTATTTGTCAGAATCACTACCGTATTGCTCAAAGACTATCTCCTTTTTTTTCCTGAAGCAGTAAAAACCTGCATATACTCTGTCTTTTTTAAACTTGTTTGGTTCAAAGGCAATAGATAACCCAAATATCTCTGGATTTCTTTTTAGTGTTTCACAGAGTATGTCCTTGATCTCGTGTTCTTCAAACCTGTTTTTCTCAAAAAACATAGCCAAATTTTCTGGCACCTTTTCAACCGCATTAAGCACTGACTCAACCTTGTTAATTGCAGATGATACTGTAGCGTTGACCTCTTTATTTATCTGCTCCTCTGTCTTTTGCCTTGAATAGAGGTAATTTGTAAGGATTATGAGAGAAAACACCAATGCACCACAAACACTAAATACAAGGCAAAGCCTAAATGCAATACCTTTTGACTTTAGAAAATCTATTTGCATGGTCTGTAGAAGTCCTCGTAGGTAGTCATTCTCTTTATCAACTGAGCCTTAAACAACTCATTTATGACCATTTGATAACTATCTTTTGATAACAAACCTATGTTTGTATCATTATTCCCAATTATCACATCCTTAATCTTCATTATCATCCATCTCTGATGAGACCTATTTGCAGGTACACCAGCCTTTTTCATGTATTTAAGCACAATATCAACTGCCTCATCAGGATTTGCAAATGCCCTACTCCACCCCTCAATACTTGCCTTCACAAACGCACAGGCAAGGTCTCTGTGCTGTTTGATAAAACCTTCAGTAACATATATACCATCCTCTGGAAAGCCTAAATTGTAATCATTGAATGAAAAGACAGTTAACTCGTCCTCGTTTATACCACTACTTAATATCGTGTGATATTCGTTATACCTCATAGCAGATGTGGCATCTACCGCACCTCTTAAAAAAAGGTTTACAGTGGCAGACTGTGGGATTAGTTGAGGGGTGATATTGAGTAATCTAAAAAGGGCTTTTGGTTGTATTGCAAAATCACCATCAAATATGCTTACCTTTTTATCATGGAGATCTTTAGGGGTTTTTATCCCACTTTTTTTCATTGTAACGATTAGTAGAGATGACCTTTGAAACATCTGTGCGATGTTTACAATATTAAGCCCCTCTGCCCTCTTTTGAATCGCCGTTGAAAGCCACATCGTTGAAATATCTGCCTTACCTTCCTTTAGGTATTGGGCTGGGGAGATATCAGGTCCACCATTTATAATCTCCAAATCAATGCCATGTTTTCTATAGTAGCCCTTTTCAAATCCTACAAAATAACCTGCAAACTGCCCTTGTGGAAGCCATTGTAAGACAAACTTCATCTTTTTGAGTGTTACATCCTGTGAAGAAAAGGATATGGTCGGAAATGCAAAAATAATGACTAATATTATCAATAACCTGCTCAAGACAGTTTTACCCCTTTTAGTAGATAATCTTCTATAATATGCGATAACAGTTTAAAAATTAAATTACACAGACTTAAAGATTAGTAAAGATGATAACACAAAACAATAGGACATTACTCTTTGGTGAGGGTCTGTTTGAGACTATCCACTGGCGTGGTGTTACAAAGAAACTGATACTACATTACGAAAGGCTCAAGACTTCAGCAGATTTTTTGTCTATGCCATGTCCGAGTTTTGATGAATTTTTAAATCATCTGATGGAATCAACAAAAGACAATTTGGATAAGAATGTTAAATACTGCCTTTTCTCAAAGGGTGATGGCGTTTACTATAACAAACCATGTGATTATGAATATCAGATAATCATAAGGGACATGCCGCAAAAACCAACATCTGTATTGCTCACATATTCTCCGTTTAAAAAACATAGCAAAGACCCTGTTATATACCACAAGACAATGAACTACACCTTCAACATATTAGTAAAAAGGGAGGCTATCAAAAGGGGTTTTTATGATGCAATAGTGTTAAACGAGTGTGATATGATTACAGAGTGTTCGTCTTCAAATATCATCGTCCTAAAGGACTCAAGATTATTTACTCCTTCAAGAGATAGTGGATTGTTGTTTGGCACTTGTTTACAGGTCTTTTTGAATCATCAACTGGTCAATGTAAAAGGGCTACATCCAAGAGACCTTGAAGAATCTGATGGTGTATTTTTAGTAAACAGCATCATGGGGGTATTACCTGTAAGCAGATTAAATGAAAACCTTTTGCCTGTTGAAGATAATGTCTGTCATTATCTCAATAAAATACTGATTGAGGAAAACACTCCAATTGGCTGATTTAGTATTATCTGGTAGATGGATTGGAAAGAAAGGACTTTTTAAAGCAAGTGTAGGGAGTATTAGATTCTTAAGTTCTCTTGATGAGATAGTGATTACTCAAAACCCAATCTTTTTGGTAGTATCCTATGACATTTCAAATCTCACAACAGGGATTCCTATTAAAACATCAGGTTACCCAAATATCGTATCCATTGAGATAAAAGACCTTGTGGGGTTGAGGCATTCACCAATGGGGTATAAGATTAATTATAAGGGTTCTGCTGTTTCAGACACTGGTTACAAAAAGGCAATTGATTTAATCAAGCAAAGGATATCGGATGGGGTCATCTATCAGGTAAACCTCACAAACAAGTTTGATTTTGAGGTTGATGGTGATGTGTTAGGGCTTGCAGTTGATTTTTATCAAAGGCAGCCTGTCCCGTATTTTTTTTATCTTAACCATGAGGGTTTTACATTGATATCTGGCTCAATGGAGTTGTTTTTAAGTAGATATGGCAATGTCATAAAGAGCATGCCAATAAAAGGGACATCAACAAACAGAAAAACCCTAAAGCAAAGCACAAAGGATATGGCTGAAAACCTCATGATTACTGACATGATGCGAAATGATATTGGTAGGGTTTCAGAAATAAGCAGTGTTTCTGTGCCTGAGATATTTAAGATTACCAAATACAAGACACTTTATCAGATGCATTCTACAGTGGTTGGCATCTGTGATAAGACTATCAATGAAATCTTACATTGCACATTCCCTCCAGCATCTGTAACTGGGGCACCAAAGATCAAGGCGGTTGAGATCATTGATAGCCTTGAACCTCATCCAAGGGGTTATTATTGTGGTTGTGCAGGCTTGGTGATGCC
Source organism: Thermodesulfovibrionales bacterium (assembly GCA_026415695.1). GTDB lineage: Bacteria > Nitrospirota > Thermodesulfovibrionia > Thermodesulfovibrionales > Dissulfurispiraceae > DUZI01. The sequence goes on from JAOAGP010000009.1 coordinate 38,053, forward strand.
AAATGGTGATTTTACTTTATCTGTGCTTATTAGAACAGCATATGGTAAAGATAATAAAATATCCTATTTTGCAGGCTGTGGTATAGTTTGGGATTCTGATGAAGACATGGAATTAGACGAGATGTATTTAAAGGTAAGGGCATTTTACCCATTGTATCCCTCTAAAAATAACTAAACTGACCCGTTTAATTCTTCCCTTCCCTAATTTATTTCTTGATTATTATTTTAAATTTCATTATACTTAAAAACCGTATGGATTACACAATAAAGATAGGCGGAGAGGCTGGTCAAGGCATACAGACAATAGGCGATACACTTGCTGTGGTGTTTGCCAAGTCAGGATATCATGTATTTTCACATCAGGACTATGAATCTCGTATAAGAGGTGGGCATAATTTCTATCAGATTAGGTTATCAGATAGGGTCATATCATGCAGCAGAGATAAGGTAGATATTGTAGTTGCACTTGACAAGGAGAGTATTGCAAGGTATGAGCAATCATTAACCGAATACGGTCAGATAATATACGATTCACAGTCAATAAAGGAAAAACACGAGGGCAACAGATTCCTTGATGTCCCTTTTGTGGATTTGGCAATAAGGCATGGTGGAAATAAGATAATGGCTAATACCGTTGCAACAGGTGCGGTATTGGGCATGTTGGGTATGGATATTGAAGTGCTTTTAGACATACTTAAAGAGACATTCAAGAAAAAAGGTGATGCTGTTATAAAGGCAAATGTGGATTCAGCGATAGCTGGATACGACTTTGCAGTGAAGAATTGTTTAAGATGTAGCTTTGCCCCTGCTGAGGTATCAGGTTCTAAAATGCTCATTGCTGGAAATGATGCAATTGGTTTTGGTGCGGTCGCCTCTGGTTTGAAGTTTTATTCTGCATACCCGATGACACCGGGAACAAGTATCATGCTCTATGTTGCAAGTAAGGCAAAGGAATACGGTATTGTTGTTGAGCAGGCAGAGGATGAGATAGCCGCTATTAACATGGCACTTGGTGCATCCTTTGCAGGTGTTAGGGCAATGACTGGGACATCTGGTGGAGGATTTGCATTGATGGTAGAAGGGCTTTCACTTGCTGCAATCACTGAAACCCCTGTAGTCATTGCAATTGCTCAGAGACCGGGACCTGCCACTGGTTTGCCAACAAAAACCGCACAGGCAGATTTGCTCTTTGCACTTTATTCAGCACATGGAGAGTTTCCAAGGGTCATATTTGCACCGGGGAGTCCTGAAGAGTGCTTCTTTCTTACGAATAAGGCATTTGATTTAGCAGAAAAGTATCAGATACCTGCTATAATCCTTACTGACCAATATCTTGCCGATTCTCAATGGACATACGATGGCTTTGATCTAAGCAGACTTGTTTACAAGGATTACAGGATTAGAGGAGAAGAGGCAAAGGATTTAAAGAATTACAAAAGACACCTTCTTACAGAAGATGGTGTATCCCCTTTTGCGGTTCCTGGAGATGGAAATTATGTGGTTGTTACAGATAGTGATGAGCACGACGAGGATGGACATATCACCGAAGATATAGGCTTATCAATAAAGATGGTTCAAAAGAGACTACATAAGAAGTTACCAAATATCATCAAAGAGATTAATCCACCAAAATTCTACGGTGATACTAACCCTGAAATTGTATTAGTCGGATGGGGTTCTATGTATGGCTTACTTAAAGAATCAGTCGACATCCTCAAAGAAAATCACAAAATAGCGATGCTTCATTTCAGCGAGATATATCCCTTTGCTTCGCTTGAGAAGTTTGACTATCTAAGTGTTCTAAAAAACTCAAAAAAGGCTATTTGTATTGAGCAAAATGTGACAAGTCAATTAGCACGGCTAATAGCTTGTGAAATCGGCTTTAGGTTTGATTATAAGATAAACAAATACGATGGAAGACCATTCACACTTGAGACCTTATTAGGAGAGATAAATGCCATCATTAGATGATTATAAAGGTAAAACACCTGCTTGGTGTCCTGGCTGTGGGAATTTCAGTATCCTCAAGGTATTCAAGGAGGCAATGGTTGAGTTGGGACTTGAGCCTCATCAGTTTTTGATAGTCTCAGGCATTGGTCAGGCAGGTAAGTTCCCGCATTATCTCAAGTGCCATACATTCAATGGTCTTCATGGAAGAAGCCTACCTGTTGCTACTGGTTTTAGGTTGGCTAATAATAAGATGCCTGTTATTGTGGTATCAGGTGATGGCGATTGCTATGGAGAGGGAGGCAATCACCTCCTTCATGGAATAAGGAGAAACCTCAACATCAAGTATTTCGTGCATGACAATCAGATATATGGACTTACAAAGGGTCAAGGCTCCCCTACTACAATGGAAGGTATGCCCACTAAAAATCTACCATTTGGGGTAATCTCAAACCCCCTTAACCCTCTTGCCTTTGCGATTGCACTAAATTGTACCTTCGTGGCAAGGGGATTTGCAGGTGACCAAGAGCAATTGAGGTTTATTATCAAGGAGGCAATGAATCATAATGGATTTGCCCTTGTGGATATCCTTCAACCGTGTGTGTCATTCAATAAGGTTAATACATACGAATGGTATAAGGAGAGGGTTTATCATTTAGACAACACATATGATTGTCGCAATCGCGTTTTAGCCTTTGAGAAGGCTCTTGAGTGGGGAGATAGGATACCAACAGGCATTTTATTTAGGTGTAGTCGCCCTGTTTTTGAAGAAAAGATACCATTTATAAGTCAAACCCCTTTAAAAGATCAACCTTTTGAAATTGAGAAGGTCAACAAAACCCTTAAAGAGTTTTTTGTTTAGATTAATCCATGTCCATTAAGTATCTTGATGCCTTTTTCAATCCAAAACGAATAGCAGTTATTGGTGCAAGCGAAGACAAAACCTCTTATGGTTACTTTGTCTTTAGGAATCTCATTGGCAGAGGATATAAAGGGATTGTATATCCTGTAACGGATAAATATCAAGGGGTTCAAGGTGTAGAGGCTTATAAAAGTATTACTGCAATCCCTCACCCTATAGACCTTGCAGTCATTGCCAATCCATATGATGACATTTACAGCACACTTGATGAATGCGGTGTAAAGGATGTAAAGGGAGTAATACTTCTATCACCTAATTTTGATGCCCGCTTTCATAATCATAAAGAGATTGAGAATCAGATTAAGCATTTGTCCTCTATTTATGGTTTTAGGGTATTAGGACCTAATTCTCTTGGTTTTTTGAGACCTTCAAAGAATCTAAATGTAAGCATACTCCCACATAATGTGCAAAAGGGAAACATCGCCCTAATTTCGCAAGGTGGAATATTTTCAGCTGCCTTTCTTGAGAGGGCTGTTAGTAAAAATGTTGGATTCAGTTATTTTATCTCGCTTGGTGAGAAGATAGATATTGACTTTTCAGACTTAATAGATTATTTAGGCATTGACCCTGAAACCAAGGCAATCATCCTCTATGTGCAAAGCATAAAGGTTGGAAGAAAGTTCATGGCTGCGGTCAAAAGTTTTGCAAGTAGTAAACCCATAGTAGTTGTGAAATCTGGTAAATATGGTGCAATGTTTAAACATGTTACCACTCCTGTTAAGTCCTCTGTTACACGCTCTGGGTTACTTGCAGTTTCAGACAGGGTATATGATGCAGCATTTAAGAGGGCTGGTGCAGTTAGGGTTGATGAGATATTAGACCTCTTTTACATGACTGAAACCCTTGCAAAACAAAAAAGACCAAGGGGTAAGAGATTGGCTATTGTTACAAATGCCATAGGTGCATCAGAACTTGCGGTAGACGCACTCCTTAAACTTGAAGGCGAACTTGCCGAACTTCAGCATGAAACGCTGTCAAACATTGAGGCGTGTTTGACCATTAAAAGAAAGGTTTATAATCCTGTCTATCTTTTATCTGATTGCTCCCCGCAAGAATACGAGCATACTATTAAGCAATTCATGAAAGATCAAAATGTAGATGGCATATTAATCTTATATGTGCCTTTCCCGGGACAAAATCCAAGATTATTTGCAGAAACTGTATTAAATGCCATAAAGACAAACCCGAATATGCCTATATTTACAACATGGATTGGGGATGAGACTGTCAGTTCTGCCAGAGAACTACTCAATAGTCATGCAATACCAACATTTGTAACACCAGAACAGGCGGTCAGAAGTTTTATATACATGTATCGTTATGATTACAATCTCAAACTACTTCAAGAAACCCCAGAGCTTATACTGAAAGATTTTGTCCCTGACTCACAAAAGGCAAAAGAGATTGTAAAAAAGGCTATTGAAGATAAAAGGATGGTATTGCAACTTCATGAGGTCAAACAAATCCTTGAGATATATGGTATCCCCATTATTGATACCTATCTTGTAAAGTCCGAACAAGAGGCAATAGATATAGCTGAAAGGATTGGCTATCCAGTTGTATTAAAGATAGATTCACAAAAGGTATTTCACAAATTAGAAAAAGGTGGGGTCAAACTCAATCTCAACGACAATCAATCTATAAAAGAGGCATTCAAAGAGATAATAACTCTTGCAAGATCCATTGATGACCCTCATGCAAATGTGGTGGTTCAACCCATGATTATAAAAAGGGGTTTTGAACTTGCAATCGGTGCGAAAAAGGACTCAAGCTTCGGCACTGTTATACTATTTGGCACAGGAGGGGAGTTTCTTGAGGCAATAAAGGATTTTTCAATTGCCCTTCCACCTTTAAATCAGGTGCTCGCAAAGAGGATGATGGAAGAAACCAAGATTTACAAATACTTGGCAGGAAGCCCTTCTTTTGCTGAAGTTTTAAGATATCTTGAGGAGATACTTGTTAAGTTTTCATGGTTGATAGTTGACTTCCCCCAATTTAAAGAGATTGATATCAATCCATTTTTGGTGTCAGAAAAGGGCGGTTATGCACTTGATGCCGGTATCTTACTTGATGAGGACTACATTAAAGAAGGGGTTGAGCACAAAGACGAGTTGTTTCCACATCATCTGTGTATTAATCCTTATCCTTTTAAATACATAAGAAGGTTTAACACAATGGATGGACAGGAGATAACCGTGAGACCTATAAGGGCAGAAGATGAACCCCTTATATACGAACTTTTTAAATCCCTTTCGGAAGAGACCATTCAGTTTAGATTCTGCCAAAAATTAGTTGATATACCACACGAAAAACTCGTTCGTTATTGTCAGATTGATTACGATAGAGAGCTTGCATTTGTTGCATCTGTGAAGGATGAAAACGGTAAAGAGTCTGTGATTGCAGATATACGCTTAAGTAGGATGCCTGATTTAGAAAATGCAGAACTTGCAATACTTGTCTCAGATAAATGGCAAGGAAAAGGCATTGGAAATATCCTCATGCAATATTGTATCCAGATTGCCCATGAAATAGGGCTTAAATCTCTGTGGATGGAGATATTAAAAAATAACAGCAGGATGCTTAATCTGGGTATTAAAAATGGCTTTAAACAAGCCTACGACGATGAAGATATGGTGAGGGTTGTCTTGCAGTTGTAGGACTGTTTTTTTTCTGTAAGATATTTCCAGTATCTTTGAGGCATGCACCTTTTCTGGAGTTTGGGATTTATTCTGCTTTCAATCTTTAAAGAATCAAAATAACACCTCCACAACGCTCTGATATCCTCATCATCTTCAACATCAACATTGTCATCAATGTTTACCTGATAGGTCTTTCTTGATGTTTGTTCATACAACACTGCTAATCCCCTTTTGACATCGTGTATTATCCATGTCTGGTCATTAAACCTACCTACAAAATGGGGGATTATTAGTGAAATGATATTATGGTCAGGTTCAAATGATGCGTAATATATGTCATCTCTTGTCTTTTGAAATCTCATCAACCCATAAAATCTATGGCACTCCCTTTTAACCTTACTACACATGTTGTTTATATCAAAAACATACTCATCGGTTGTTTTTTTAAGGTAGTGCTGACCTAACTTGAGTCCTCTTATGATGTAATGAAGTGTTGTAATCTCAAAACCTTTAATCTCGGAAAGATACGCATAAAAAATTCTTTTAATCACATCAGGATGGATGCGGGTTTTTAGATACAACAAGAAAGAGTTTATATCAGTCTGATTACAATTCGTTACCTCAACTACTTCTTCAAATATGGTTGGGATATGCATATCTTTAGAGACGATATCATTGGGTATAGTTTTAGACATCACCAGATATCTTATTGCAGATATAAAACCCTCAATGCTTGCATCATAGATTACTGTTTGATTGGTATGAATCATTTGTGATGATTGTATAGGTTTAACAAGACACCTTCAAATCTCTGTGTAAATGTTTTACCATCGGTCAATATGCTACTTAAAAGTCTTTCTCTTAATCCCTTTTTATACCCTACTATCCTTGATGGATCAAGCGATAGGGTTTTGCAGATGGATACAAAATCATCATGATTATTAGCAATGAGTTCATCACAACCGAGGTTTTTCAAAACACTGTAGCCCACCCTTGAGCGATGAGTATTGCCTACTAAAGTAACAACAGGTGTCCCCATAATCAAAGACTCAAAGGTGGTTGTAGTGCCATTATATGGAAAAGTATCAAGTGAAATGTCTATCATATTATAAACCTCAAGATGGTTATAAAATCCCTTCACATAACCTAAAAGTATTAGCCTCTTTTCATCAATACCCCTTTGCATAAACCTTGTCAATATCCTTGTTTTTACAGAGTCATCGTTTAGTGCCTTTGATTTTATCAAAAGCCTTGCCCCTTCAATATTCAGCAAGACATCTGCCCATAGGTCAATCGTAAAGTCATTTACCTTTGAGATGTTGTTTAAGGAGCCGAATGTTAAATAACCATTTTTTAAAAATGGAGGATCTAAACAAGGTGGTAAGTTTCCATCAGGACAAAAACACAAAAAACAATCCTTGAGTCTTATAAGTCTTTCTGTATTGAAGCCATCTGTTAGAACATCAGGGTCAGTAAAGTCATCTACGATTCTATAGTCCATACTTAAAAGCCCTGTCGTGTTTGGGTATCCCAAATATGTTATTTGTATAGGAGAGGGTCTCATAGCAAATACTGGAAGTCTGTTGTATTCAGTATGACCTGCAAGGTCAATGAGTATATCTACATCATCAAGTAGGATTTTTCGGTATAATTCCTCATGTGTCATGTGATGGACATCAATCCAAACATCAGATAACCGTTTAAAAACCTCTGTGTATGTATCCCCTTTAAACACATCAGAATAGCAATATATCTCAAAACAACTTCTATCGTGGCAATGAAGTATTGGCAGTAAAAAGTAAGATACAGAGTGTCTTCTGAAGTCCTGTGAGACATATCCAAGCCTAATCCTTCCTTTAGGCTTAATACTTCTTTTTTCCTTCTTTTCAAATATCTCGCCATATCTTTTGTGTGCCTCAAAGATTTCTGTATCTGAAACAGCATGACTGTAGTTCATTGAAAGCAAGAGATTACTAAAGACCTCTGGATTAAGTGGATTTACCATTAGGGCATCATGATAGAATTTCATTGCCTCGCCCAAGAAACCTTGTGCCAATGAGACATTACCTAAACCGTTTAGAGACTCAAACATCTGAGGATTTAATGACAAGGCAAGTTCGTAGTAATACCTCGCCTCTGATAGCCTTCCTAATTCTTTTAAGACATTTGCAAGGTTGCAAAACACCTCTTGTGTTGATAAGCCATAATTAATTGCATTTTTGTAATGTTGTTCAGCAGGGATGTATTTGCCTTGTCGGGCTAATATGTTTGCGATGTTGTAATATGGGACTGGATTACTTCTATCAACTATGAGTGCCTTGCGATAATGTCTTAATGCCTCGTCGTATTTAGACTCCAAAAAGAGATTATTTGCTATATCAAGGTGTCTTGTTATCTCGTTCAGACTCATAGATTAGTCTTTTCAGAATATCTAATGTCCTTTTTGCAGTGATATTTCCATCGTCTATCTTTAGTGCTTTGTCAACAAAGGATAGAGCATCCTCATATTGCCCTTTTATCATCTTGAGATTTGCAAGGTTGAGATAGCAATCAATATCATCTGTAAAACCTAATTCAATAAACCTTTGCCATAATTGTATCGCTTCATCAATCTTGCCTAAAGCCCCTGACACTATGGCAAGTTCCTTGATTGATTTCTTATCGTTCGGGTCTTGGTTTAACTTCTCCTTCCCTAACTCGTAGTATTTTTCACCCTTTTGTCTGTCCTTATAGACATCCAACTTGCCGTAATGATGTATGAAAAATGGTGCAGTTTTTATCTCCATCCCTAACGCCTTTATACAATCATCCACCATCTCATGAACCCTTCCCTTAAACCTAATGCGTCTGTCATTTGGAAATAGTCTGACCTTCATTGTAGGGATCCAACCAAGCCCTCTTTCTTCTGGATATGAATCATCATTTTCAATGAATCCAAGAAGGGTGTCTTGGTTATTATAATTACGAGTTACTATCTGATATGCAACATGCCTTTCTTTTACTAATTCACGGATAATATCATAATCCTGTGACGATATCACCTCATCTGCATCAATTATCAATATCCATTTACCATTTGCATGTTCAACTGATATGTTTCTTGCTTTGCTAAAATCCTCATCCCACTTGTGATGAAATATCTTAGCACCAAATATCTTCGCTAAATCTATAGTTCTATCTGAGGAACCAGTGTCCACAACTATAATCTCATCTGCAATCGGAAGGACTGACAACAAACAACTACATATATTTGTCTCTTCATCTTTTACGATCATACATACCGAAATGGAGTCTTCTTGACCTGTATTGTCTAAAAATCCTACCTTATCCCTTATCAATAAGGCATTGGAAATGTAACTGTCATCAAATCCAAAATTTACAAGATACCTGCAGATCTCCAATAGAGCATCCTTGTAATTACCCTGTTTTACCAAGACATCAATCAAAAAATTGGCAATCTTTCTACAGTGATTGTTTAATCTCAAGGCATCTCTGAATAGAGGCTCTGACCTATCATAGAGTTTATAGGTTGACACAAACATGTGATACAGGTCAGCAATGCGAGAAATACAGGGGTTTAGGATAAAAGCCCTTTCAATGTTTAAAAGTCCTTGTTCTCTGTTGTCTTCGCTGTATTGTATCAAGCCCAAATCCCTGTAGGGCTCACCCCACGAAGGCATCTTTTTTATCACTGATTTAAGGAGGTCTGTTGCAATCGTTAAATTCCCCTTCTTGAAGTTCAAACACGCCAATACATATTCAAGTTTATAGTCTTTTAATTTGGCTAACTGAAACAAGGTTTCAGCCTCTTGTAGTCTGCTTGAGTGTATAAGTGATAGGATTAGATAAAAGTCGTCTTCTTCATCCTTGTATTTAAGGGAATTGGCTATCTTGATGACATCATCATACATACTTGACAGATAAAGTATCCTCAACAATGCAGATTGAAGGCAGTGGTTTTCAGGAAACATCTTAATCCCTTGCAGGATAGTCTTTACAGCATTATCTAAATCACTCATCAATTGAAGTTTGTAGGCATCATTTATGATTTTTAAAATCAATAATCTTGAGCCCAATTCACTATTAGCGTCAATCCCGCCCCATTTTGATTCAAATACCTTTTTGTCTGATTTGTAGCGAAGTGTTGTGTCTGCTATGTGAACATACACATCTCCAGCAATCTCTATCTTAAAGCCCGATAATGCAGTCCTAATGCAGATGTCATTTAGGCAGTCCTTTAGATTTCTAAACCTCTCATCAAAGATACCAATGCTTGAAAAGATATCTATCTTTAATGTGAGACAATCAAAACATACATTCTGTGTTCTTATTGAACGATAGAGGTTTGATTGTCTATAATCGTTTGCAAACCCCCTCAACCCTTGAAAGTCCTTATAAGGCAATGGCATTAGTTTTAACAAGACATTCGTGACAGGGGATGTAAGCATGATATCATCCCGTAGATGTGTTACCAGATGGTTTAGGGTTTTGTCAGCAAAGAGTATGTTGTCAGTGATAATGGCAACATTCTGACCCTTTATCCTTGCTATGCTGTTATTTAGCATAAATCCCAAACCCTCTTTGTGATTCATATCTATTGGGATTACCTCAAAATTGCCTTCAGTAAAGGATGTTATTAAATCTATAAGCGGTTCTTTATTTTGGGGGTCTTTTAAGATTGCGATAATCGACAAGATGTCTTTGTCAAATTCCATGATAGGTTGAAACGAATGTTTTCTAATAATCTTGCCTCTGTGAGATGCCTCTCTGTAGAGGGTTATAATCCTTAAGTTTTCAAAATCCCTTCTGTTTTTATTGCTATGTTCAATGCTTTCATCATGTTTGAGGTAAAGTCCTAACGGTTCATTGATGTGATAAAAAGTCTCCTCTTGTGATATCCGCAACCAAAATTCAGCATCCCCAGAGACGACTAAAGACTCATCAAAGTAACCCCACTTTTCATGTAAAGATCTTCTCCACATTGGTTGAGGACCAATAAAACAGCCGTGATACAAGAGCTTGTCTCTATCCCAGTCAAACCATGTATACCTGTCTTTTTTAGCACTACTTTCAAAGGTCTCATTTGGTGTATTGGTCACATACACATCGGCATAGACAAGTGCAATATGTGGCGAGGATTCAAGTATTGATGCCATCTTCTTTAGTGCTTGAGGGTGATGTCTATCATCTGTGTTGGCGTTAGTAATATATTTGCCACCACATGCCTGAATACCTGTATTCCATGCACCATAGACGGTTTGTCTTTGTTCTGTGCGGATATACTTGATGTGTGGGTATCTTTCTTGAAATTCCTTTACGATATCAGCCTCGTTCTCATCAGATGCTGAATCAACCACAACTATCTCAAGATTGCCTTCTTTGTATAAGGTCTGTGTGATGAGGTCTTCAAGACATCCCCTGATGAACCTTGAAGATCTATATGTAGAGACTATTGCAGATACTAAAAACTCGGTATGATGTGGCAATGGCTTTAAGGCTTATTTTTTATTTCTTCAATCAAGTCAATATTGTCCATTGCTGTAATGTTCCACGGCTCTATCTCAAGCACCTTATCGTAGAAGAATTGCGCATCGTCATATCTCTTGATGTAGGCACAGATGTTTCCTAATGTAAGGTAAACCTCAATGTTTTCATTGTCAATCTCAAGTATTCTTACATACAACCTTAAAGCATCCTCAAGTCTTCCGTATTGGACAAGATAAAAGTCTGCAAGATTTTTTAGGTAGTTTATATTATTACCATCAAGTTCTACAGCCCTTTCATAAAGTGTCAGAGCCTTTTCGTCATCACCTTTTTCTTGATATATAACAGCAAGATTGTTTATTGCAGGGTGGAATTGTGGATATTGCGTTATGAAATCTTCAAGTGCCTTTATTGTTTCTTCATCTTGAGGGTTGGATAAAACCCTTTCATAAATCTCAGTCATGTATTGTCTTTCAGCATCTTTAAAATCGGACATTTTGTTTTTCTCCTTGTTAAAAGTTATATAAAAAATTATCGTCTTGCTTTTGGATAACTTAATTTGATGACAAACGGATTAGCGACTTCATATCACTTACAGCCTTTTGCATCCCTACTAATACCGCCCTTGATACGATACTATGACCGATGTATAACCCCCTAATCTCTTTGATTGATGCAATCCTTGAGACATTAAAATAGTTTAACCCATGTCCTGCATTTGTAACTATGCCAATATCTTTTGCATATCTAACGGCATTTAATACATTCTGAAATTGTGTGTCTTTTTCATCACCTCTTGCATTGGCATAAAAACCCGTGTGTATCTCTACCATATCAAATCCCAATTCTTTTGCAGTCAGGATGTCCTCATGATTAGGATTGACGAAAACGCTAATCTTAATACCCCTGTCCTTTATCCTTTTTACCTTTTGTCTCAAGTCCTCTTTGATGATGCTAAAATCTATTCCACCCTCAGTAGTAAGTTCTGCCCTCTTTTCTGGCACAATGGTTACTAAATCAGGCAGTGTCTGTAAGGCAATACCTACCATTTCATCGGTTGCAGCCATCTCAAGATTTAACTCACAGGTGACCACCTCTCGTAACAACTTTAAATCTCTGTCGTTTACATGCCTTCTGTCTTCCCTTAAATGCAGTGTTATCCCATCTGCACCACCGAGTATAGCAAGTGTTGCTGCCATAACTGGATCAGGCTCATTTGAAAGCCTTGCCTGCCTTAAGGTTGCGACATGGTCAATATTTACACTCAACAACATATCTTTATAGATGATTACTCCTTCAATTTTGCATATTCTTTGATTATTGCTTGCCCTATTACATTTCTTTGGATTTGGTTTGTCCCTTCGTATATCTGAAGTATCTTTGCATCTCTCATCATCTTTTCCACAGGATACTCCTTCATGTATCCTGCACCACCCATTACCTGAACCGCATCCGTTGTAACCTTCATGGCAATGTCTGTAGCAAATGTCTTTGCCATTGCAGACTCCTTTGATATTTCCTTTGCCCCGCTGTCCACATATCTTGCTACTGAATAGGTAAGTGACCTTGCTGCCTCTATCTGTATAGCCATATCTGCAAGCATGTGCTGAATAGCTTGAAAACTTATTATTGGATGACCAAACTGCACCCTCTTGCGAGCAAACTTCACTGCCTCATCAAATGCGCCCTGTGCGAGCCCTACCCCTTGAGCAGCAACCCCTACCCTCGCCTGATCAAGTGTCTTCATGGCTACTAAGAAGCCAGCCCCTTCTCTTGCGATTAGATTTTCTTTTGGGATACGGCAATCACTGAAAATCAACTCCCTTGTGGCAGATGCCCTTATCCCCATCTTATTTTCCTTTTTGCCAAATGTGAAACCCTCTGCACCCTTTTCAACGATAAATGCTGATGCACCACGAGGACCTTTAGATTTATCCGTAACAGCAATTATTGTGTATATATCAGCCTCTCCACCGTTTGTTATCCATTGTTTTGTTCCATTAATCACATATTCGTTGCCCACAAGTTTAGCGGATGTCTGTATCCCTCCTGCGTCACTGCCTGCATTTGCCTCTGTGAGACCAAATGCGACAGTCTTTTCACCTTTTGCAATTAAAGGTAAGTATTTCTTCTTCTGCTCTTCTGTGCCAAAGAGCAATATTGGGAATGTGCCAAGAGCATTTGCTGCATATGTTGTTGCTACTCCTAAACATGCATATGAAAGTTCCTCAACAACAAGACACAACTCAAGACAGCCTTTCCCCAACCCACCATATTCTTCAGGGATAAATATTGCAAACATATCAGACTGTGCCAATGCCTTGATGATGTCTGCAGGATATTCGTTTTTCTCGTCAAGTTCTGCCCTTACTGGTACTACCTTTTCTAATGCTATCTGTCTTGCTAAGTCCCTTATCATCAACTGCTCTTCTGTTAAGAAATAATCCATCTCTCCTCCTTAAGATTTAAAATCCACCAAACCTTTATGGTAAAACCCCAATACTAACACTTCTATGCACATATATCTAAACTATCTATTAGAAGTGAAGGGCTTCCTATATTACCATAGAAATTTAAATCATCTCCAATTGCTACGATCCTCTTGAAAAAATCCAAAACATTGCCAGATAATGTGGCTTCTTTAAAAGGATGCGAAAACTCTCCGTTTTCAATACAAACACCTGATATACCAATTGAAAAGTCGCCTGATATCGGATTCGCAGTATGCATGCCAAGGATTTGATTTATATAAACCCCTTTGTCAATCTTCTGAAGCATTTCGTCAAACTTAACGGTATCTGTTTGTTGTGCAGGTTTTAGGATGAGGTTATTTATACCTACTGAAGGGGTAGAGGTAAACCCACCTCTTACGGCATTACCAGTTGAGATTGTGTTGTCTTTGTTGGCTGTATAAACATTGTGTAGATAACCCTGTAATACACCATTTTTTATTAGTATGTTTTCTTGTGTTGGGATACCTTCGGCATCATACGGCTTGCTACCAATTAGACCATCTAAAAGTGCTGTATCAATTATATCAATAGATTGACTCATTACCTTTTGTCCTAACTTATCCTTGAGCATTGAACGGTTTTTTTGCACTGATTCAGCACTAAATGATGATACAAGTAACCCAAGAAATTCTGTCACCATTGGCGTTTTAAGTAATACCATTCCTTTAAATGATGAAATCCGTTTCGCACCAAGCATAAGCGTTGCCCTTTGAGCAGCAGTCATGCCTATCTTTTTGTAATCCATATTTTTTAGTATCCTGAAAGACTGGTAATCCCATCCTGTGTGGCTATCTCCATCCTTTTCAGCAACCAACAATATACTTGCACTTACATGTGTTGATTTATAGTTACATTCTAAACCTTTTGAATTTACTATAATTACCTCACTACTTCCAAATGACCCTGATGCCTTACGGGTCTTTTTAACAAGACTATTTTCATAGGCTGCATCCTCAATCTCCATGATGTTCTTTATAGCATCCCCTTCAGATATGTTGATGACTGCCTCGTCAAATATCACTGTATTTGGAGGTTGTTTTGTTGTATCAGGTGATGCAAAAGATAGATATTCATCCTGCTCGTTATATTGCAGAGATTGAAAGGCTCTTTCAATGATATCCCTGAAGTTATCAGACCTATTTGAAAATGCAAACCCCATCCTCTTATCCTTTATCAGTCTTACGCCAAACCCACTGTAATTATGTTTAGTTATTGAGTCAACCTGCCGATGTTTGACCTCAACATCAAACCCCTTTGAATGCCTTATATACACCTCTGCCTCATCAGCACCAATCCTTTGTGACTCCTTGATGATATCCATTGCCAATCCTAAATCCATACGAATCATTCCTCTGTATAAGTTGCAGATGCAGTATCGGATTCCCACACAGTAACAGCAGAGATATTAACATTGTCATACATAGATAGTTTCTTCTTAATGCAATCAAATATCCATTTTGCGATGTTTTCAGAGGATGGATTTATCTCAGTAAAGGGAAAAACCTTATTCAGTTCCTTGTGGTCTAACTGATTAATGACATCATTTGTCATCCTCTTTAGTTCATGGAAATCTATGGCTAATCCAATCTCATTAAGCCGATTTGACACTACATACACCTGCACACGCCAGTTGTGACCATGTATGTTTTCACATTTACCCTTGTATCCTCTTAACTGATGTGCAGACGAAAAGGTTGATTCAATCATCAACTCATACATTTCTTTACCTCCTGAAGTGCAAGACTATATCAGATTGCCCTTTTGAAAATCGCAATATAGGGCAGATTCCTGTAGTTGTTTTCATAATCTAAACCATAACCCACAACAAACTCATTGGGTATCTCAAAACCAACATAATCAACCGGGACATCCACAATACGACGCTCCTTTTTATCAAGGAGGACGCATGTTTTAAGGCTTGCAGGGTTTTTCATCAAGAGCCTCTCTCTTATGAGATTTAGCGAGATGCCAGTATCAATGATGTCATCAACCAGTAATACATGTCTATTTTCAATGTCTTCTCTTATATCACAGTGTATCTTGACCTCACCACTTGTGGTGGTTTGCATGTAGCTTGATGCAATCATAAAATCAATAACAACAGGCACCCTTATCTGTCTTACCAGATCTGCCATGAATATAAAGCATCCTTTTAAAAGTCCTATTATGACTATCTCCTTGCCATCATAATCCTTGCTTATACTATCTGCTAAAGATGACACCTTTGATTGAATCTGCTCAACGGTCAGTAATGGTTTACCTGTTATCATCCTCACACCCTCCTTTTGTAAAAAAAATTGGTTTTTAATATAATATTTTTTTGAGATTTTTTACTAATCCCAATCAATGTCCAACATAGATACTGCAAACTGAAGTAAAAGCAGAGGAGGTAAAAACAAGATGCAGTTGTATGAGTATTGCAAGAAAATAATCTCAAGGGTTTTATGGCTTGTGGTTTTATCATCTCTCTTGATATCCTGCGTCCCAAAAGAGACTGTAAGGGATACCACAGATAGACCCAAAATAGCACTCGTGCTCGGAGCTGGTGCATCAAAGGGATTTGCCCATGTGGGAGTGATAAAGGTATTGGAAGCAAATGGCATCCCAATTGACATGGTAGTTGGAACTAGTGCTGGAAGTTTCGTAGGAAGTCTATATGCCTATGGATACTCTGGTTTTGACCTTCAAGGCATAGCACTATCAATCACAAGGGGCGACATAGTTGATATCGCTATACCTGACAAGGGTTTTATCAAGGGTGAAAAGTTGCAGGACTTCATCAATAGCAAGGTAAAAAATGCCCCTATTGAAAGGTTTAAGATACCTTTTTATGCAGTGGCAACTGACATTACAACTGGTAAAGAGGTAGTCTTTGGAAATGGTAACGCAGGGATGGCTGTGAGGGCAAGTTGCGCAATACCCGGAGTATTTAGACCTGTCAAGATTGGCAATGCCACATATGTTGATGGAGGTGTTGTAAGCCCGGTTTCAGTTGATGTTGCAAGGTTGTATGGTGCAGATGTTGTGATTGCTGTTGACATTTCAGGTGATACATCCACAAACACCCCAGATGGAATAATGGAAACGCTTATGAAGTCAATTGATATCATGTATTCAAGGATTGCAAAAAGCCAGCTGATAAATGCACAGGTTGTCATCAGACCAAAGGTTTCACACATCGGTTCTGCAGATTTTGACAAAAGACACGAGGCTATACTTGAGGGGGAAAAAGCCGCCCAAGAGGCAATCCCAAGGATTAGAGAACTGATTTATAAGGCACGACCAAATTATTAGGATAAAATTTAGTGATATAATATCTCATGTTTGGAAATCTATACAAAGATATAATAAATGCAATTGATGATGCTATTTACTGCATAAATCCCGATAAAAAGATTGTATTTTGGAATAAAGGGGCTGAAAGGCTCACTGGTTTGTCTTCAACCGCTGTAGAAGGATTATCTGTCAATCAGTCACTACTGCTTTACTCTCAAGAAGACACACCATTAAGTTTAGAAGAATATCCATGTGTAGTTGCCTTAAAATCTGCAATCCCTGACAGAAATATCCTAAAACTATACTACAACAATGATAAATCAATCCAGATAGAAGAGACCGTATATCCAGTATTAAAAAACAGCAAGGTTCAAAGTGTAGTTGGTATCTTTAGAATTCTATCCAAGAAACCACAAGAATACCTTGAACAACAGTTGATAAACATATGCGCATGGTGTAAGAAGATAAAGACTCAAGGTGATAGGTGGATAACGGTTGAAGACTATTTAGCAGAGACCTCCTCAAGTGTCTTTACACATGGGATGTGTAGTGATTGTGCTGAAAAGATATTTCAGAAGAAGGTTTATTTGGAGAATTACCAGATGATATGTAAGGCTATCAGTTCAAGTGTCTCTCTTAAAGAGGTGTTTGATCTCATAGTAAACAACATTGTAAAGGTCTTAAATGTAAAGGCTTGCATGTTAAGACTAATAAATCATAAGACAAATACACTTGATATAGCCTCTCATTGTGGACTTTCTGAAAATTACATAAAACGCGGCTCAATTCAGATTGACCAGAGCATAAGGGACATCTTAGAGGGTAAATCAGTATCTGTGTATGATACCTTAAATGATAAAGACGACAAACACAGGGCTCACATCGAGGCAGAAGGGATAAGAACTATACTTTCAGTGCCTGTTAAGACCAATAAAGAGATCATAGGGGTTGTAAGGATGTATAGTGCTGAGCAGGCAAACTACACGGATGAGGATTTTAGATTTGTTAGGGCACTTGCAGACCAAGCAGCAATCGCTATTACAAACGCAAAGATATTTGAATCAACAGTCTCCCGAGCAAGAGAGTATCTGAGGGTATTTAAAGAGGTTACACAAGCCGTTAATTCTACCTTACAATTACAGAAGGTGTTAGACTTAATCGTAAAAAAGTTGCCCGAGACCATGAGATTAAAAGGGGCAACCGTTAGGCTGTTTGACAGCGATGAAAAGATACTTAAATTGGTTGCATCATACGGGTTGAGCCAGAAATACCTAAACAAAGGTCCTGTTGATTTAGAAGACAATGTCAAGATAGCCCTCAATAAGGGTGCAGTGGCTATCTATGATGTAAGTAGCGACCCAAGAGTTATCTATAAAAAGGAGGCAGAAGAGGAAGGGATAAAGAGCATGTTGACCTTGCCCATAATCTTTAAAGGCAAGGTTATAGGTATCTTGAGGCTATTTACCTCTGAGCACAGAATGTTTACCGATGAGGACATAGATTTTACAACATCACTTGCAGAAGTTTGTGGTACTGCTATTGAGAATGCAAGGCTTTTTGAGGAATTAAGACAACAAAGGGGAACTGATGTTTACTGACACCATTACAAAAGAGATTACAAAGATTGAGGGGAAAAACTCCCAGAGGATAAATGACATCATCGCTTTAGAAAAAAGGATACGCATTGCAGTAAATGGTAGTGAGGTTATGAGCCTATATTGCACGCCGATAATGGTCAAGGAACTCGTAGTGGGTATATTTATGACCGAAGGGATTATACAAGGTAGTTGGTGTGCAGACAGGATAAACATCAAATATGAGGAGGATGTGGTCGTTGATATACCTGCTGACGGTAAGGTAACCACCGATGATGCAGTGATAACATCAGGTTGTATTGGAGGGATTACCTTCCCAAAGAGATTAAAAATACAGAGGGCAACAGACAACTACAGTATTGATGCCCAAAAACTTTGTAATCTATTTAGGGTATTTCAGGATGCATCCACATTGTATAAATCTACTGGATGTGTGCATAGTGCAGCCATTAGCGATGGGGAGGAGATCCTCTGTCTTGCTGAGGACATCGGAAGACACAATGCAGTGGATAAAATCATTGGTTATGCACTACTTGAGGGTATATCATTTGATAACAAGATTATGCTTGCAAGTGGGAGACTTTCATCTGAGATAGTTGCAAAGTGTGCTAAATGGCAGATACCAATCGTAGCAAGTAGGACATCCCCTACAAGCCTCGCTGTTGAGATAGCAGAAAGTGCAAATGTTACAGTTGCTGGTTTTGTAAGGGGAAGGAGATTAAATGTTTACACTGCACCACAGAGAATAATCAATCCTCAAGATTAGACTACAACCTTACATTCACACCACGATCTTTTAGATACTGTTTGGCCTCAAGAATCGTGTATTCCCTAAAGTGAAATATTGATGCTGCAAGCACTGCATCTGCTTTGCCATACACTATACCCTCATATAGATGCTCAAGATTTCCAACACCTCCAGAGGCGATAACAGGGATGCTGACATTATCGGCAATAGTCCTTGTAAGTTCAATATCATAGCCATCTTTTGTGCCATCCCTATCCATACTTGTAAGTAGTATCTCTCCAGCCCCTAAAGACTCCATCTTTTTTGCCCATTTGACTGCATCTATGAGCTTCATCCTTCTACCACCATGAGTAGATAGTGCCCAAGTTTTCATTGACTGGAAACCTTCTAAATCAAGTATCACATCACTAAAAGATGCATTATCAAACCACTCTTCCTTTGTTGCAGATTCCATTTTGTCCGTTACCATCTTTGCATCAATTGCAACCACTATGCATTGACTACCAAATCTTTCTGCTGCCCTACTTACAAAATAGGGATCCTTGACAGCAGAGGTATTTATAGAGACCTTATCACATCCTGCATTAAGCAAATCACGGATGTCTTCAAGGGTTCTTATCCCTCCACCAACGGTCAAGGGCATAAAGACATCGTTTGCAGTCCTTTCAACCACATCAATTATTGTTTTCCTCTTTTCGTGTGAAGCGGTGATATCAAGAAATACCAACTCATCAGCCCCTTGCTCGTCGTAGTAGATTGCATTTTCTACTGGGTCACCAGCATCCCTTATGTTTACAAAGTTTACACCCTTTACAACCCTTCCATCTCTTACATCAAGACAAGGGATTATCCTTTTTGCAAGCACTATTCATAACCTCCATCTATGGCATTTAATCAATACCTTGTAGTTTGCCAGATATCTCAGTAAGTCTTTTTGACAAATCGTTAAGCGTTGATTTGGTCTGCATTATTTCTGCCTCACTACTGTTTTGTTTGCTAATACCCTTCTGTATTGCAGACATTATCCCATCAATGGTTGATTCAATCCTCTGAAGCATCTCCCACCTAAAATCAAGTTTGCTTTTTTGTATCCTGTCCTCAAAGTCATTACCTGCCCTCCCAAGTTGTGTATCAACCGCACGGACAAGGTATTCTTGCATGTTTTTAAAGACTATCTTACTGCTAATGATCTTTGGTAATGCAAGAGTGATTGACGATGTGATTATCTCAATTACACCGGGCTGCTCCTGAAACCTATAATAAAAATGAGACCTTGAAGACCACAATGCATCTGTCTTGATGGTCTCAAATGGTATCTCAAATAACTCAGATGAAAATCTCATCAGAGAGTCAACCGTATCGTTTATCCTTACCACAAATCTCTTGCATATTGTCTCAAATGCCTTGGCAAGCTTGTCATCCTCTTTTGCCCTCCATATAGCAAATGCCTGCCTTACAAAATCTACTATTGCACTCTCAATGGTTGATTTCATCTCCTTCACAGACATTGAACTTGATTGTCTGTATAAATCTTCTACTAATGTCTTGCCTTGCTCAATGATTTCCCTCCTAAAATTAGTAAGGTCTTCGTCAAGCACATCCCTTGTTAGCCTCTTTATCTCTCCGTCAAGAAGGATATCAAAATCGCTCTTTTCTTGCATTATATCTTCTTTCTTTTGGTTAAAGACCTTTATCTTTTCTTGGAGTTCATCAAGAGGGGTCAGTAATGATTTGATCTGTAAATCAATCTTAAATCTTGTATGACTTATGACTCTAAGAAGGTTGTTTTTTACAGATTGTATAAGCGTGTTGCCTTTTTCATTCATGAAAAAATGGTTGAGTGTTTGTGAAAATTCGTTAATCCTACTTTTATTGAGTGAATCAATGTCATTTTCTAAATGCCCTTTAAGTGCAAGTTTAGCAGACAAGGGGATAATCCTTACATCAGATGCCATTACCTCTTTAAGTGTATCCTTTGTAAAATCCATTGCCTCTTTTAACTCGGATTCAGTAAGGTAGTCTGCCTTGTTGAGAAGAAAAAATATCTTTTGAGAGTATTCCTTCACATCCTTTAGGAAGTCAATCTCTGCCTTGCTAATTGGCTGATCAACAGACAACACAAACACAGCCGCATCAGATTTAGGGATATATTCATATGCAACATCAGTGTTGTGTTGGTAAACAGAGCCAACGCCAGGTGTATCAATCAATCTGACCCCATCTTTTAGATAATCAGAAGGATAGGTGACTACTACCTCTCTGACATCCTTGATGTTTTTGGGATTACCCTTTTCGGTGATGTAATCGTATAGTTCATCCTTAGTTATCTCTTTTGTATTTGCATTGTTAAAATAGACCTTTATTATGATATCTCTACCATATGTAATAATTGTTACAATTGATGTAAGAGGAATAACAGCCATAGGAAGAATATCAGCGCCTAACATTGCATTGATGAGGCTTGTTTTTCCCCTTTTAAACTGACCCAATACTACAAGATTAAATACATTGTCTGAAAGTTTTTGCCTTATCTCTTGACAAAGTTCCTTATTGACATAATCCATTGATAATAATTCATCAATACATTGCAACAACTTATTCTTTTTATCCGCAAATGACATAATTCACTCCAAATATCCTTTTTCAGTTAAGTAACCATTTTTTTCATTGCACCACATGAGTAAAAGACCCATTGGGACTTAACAACTTTTTATTTAACTATTGTAACAGTGCAGGATGCATATGTTGCAACCCTTCTTGATACTGAACCCATCAACCACTTCTCAATCCTAGACCTGCCCTTTTGCCCCATAACAATGATATCAAAATTATTTTCTGATGCGTAACGAATGATCTGGTCTGCTGGATGACCAACTGCAATAACCGTTTTAATCTCAATGTTTTTCTCTTTTGCCTTTTGTCTTAAATCATTA
>JAOAGP010000090.1 GCA_026415695.1 Thermodesulfovibrionales bacterium
ACTGTCTGTGCATGCCACCACGCCATAAGGGTCTCATGTATTCATCCCTAAAAATAAAAGTGTTTTGGGAACCTTTGCATCTGCACTGTCTTGTGATAATGTATAATTCACCATTTCTTGATATCAACTTTGAACCTGTAATCTCTATCCTATCTCCAACCTTGAAATCAATATTATAACGGTTTATATACCAAATAGGTGCGGTTAAGACATTGTAAACCCTGTTTTCCGTTTTTACCTTTATCACCACAGGACCCCTTACAGGTTTGATTACATCCAATATTTCCCCTTTAATTGTTATCTCGGTGTTTTCATCATAGACATCAGGTGTGATTTCATCTTGGGCAAACGATGTTGATGCAATACAAAGTATGAATATTATTAGAAAAATTTGTTTTTTTATTGATAATCTCATTTTTTAATTTACAAAGGCGGAGGTTTTCCGCCTTTGTTACCCTATTTTAAAATCCCATGCGACCCATTCCTGCTTTAAATCCACCTGCAGGGCCATAACCCATGCAACCACCTCTACCATACCCAGGATAGATTGGTAATCCAGACTCTTTAGCCTTTTTCTGCATCTCAACCCTCAAGTCAACCATCTGTTTTTCTTTTTCTGCAATAGCCTTGAAGTCTGGATTTGGATTGTTGTACAAGACTGCTAATTCAGTCTTTAACTGCATCATCTTCTGCCTTAATGGTAAGGTGTCAGTCAAAAACTTGTTGTGTTTTTCAACCTGCTCAGGTGTGAGTTGTGGTGGTGGGACTTGCCCAATCATCCGAGGACAGTTACCAAAACCATAACCTCCACCTGGTCCAAATGCCTGTGCTGTGTTGATTAGGGTTAAAACCAACACTGATACAACCAATCCTAATACGATCCGTTTCATCTCCTTTACCTCCTTTTGTTTTTTTATCTATATAACAAAAGGTATGCCAATCTGTAACACTTTGTATAATAAAGACAATCTGTCAAAATGTATCAAGAATGTGCAAAGATTGCATGCCTTAAATGAAGATTTTGCACCTTCATCTATAGACCATACTCTTTAATCTTGTATTGTAATGCCCGAAGTGAGATTCCCAAAATGTCAGCAGCCCTTTTGCGGTTACCCTCTGTTTCTTTAAGGGCATTTTGTATTGCAATCCGTTCAACCTCTTTGATACTGCCTTGCACCTGTATTGTCTGTGGCTCAATCTCAAGCTCAGGAATGACAATGCCTTCACCTTTTGATATTATTACTGCCCGTTCTAATACATTTTCAAGTTCCCTGATGTTGCCTTTCCAACTGTAATCTAAAAGTCTCTGTATTGAGTTTTTATCAATAACTTTTTTGGGTTTTCCAAGTCTTTTTGAGATTGTATCTAAAAGGTATTGAGCAATTGTTGGTATATGTTGTTTCCTTTGTCTTAAAGGTGGTATGGTAATTGGGAAGACATTTAACCTATAGTAAAGGTCTTCTCTAAAGCGTTTTTCAGTAACCATCTCTTTTAGGTTCCTGTTTGTAGCAGCAATTATCCTTGCAGTTGTTCTTAATTCATTTAGTGAGCCAAGCCTTTGGAAGGTCTTATCCTGCAATACCTTTAAAAACTTTGCCTGAAGTCCAAGTGACATCTCTGATACCTCATCAAGAAAAACCGTCCCGTCATCTGCGACCTCAAACTTGCCCTTCTTCATCTGTATTGCCCCTGTGAATGCGCCCTTTTCATATCCAAAAAGTTCGGATTCAAGTAGTGTTTCAGGTATTGCAGCACAATTTATATCAACAAAAAGCCCTTTTCTTTTACTTATGTTGTGTATGACCTTTGCAATAAGGCTTTTACCTACGCCTGTCTCGCCATAGAGTATTACTGTTGCATCTGTTGGGGCTACATCCTTGATGTCTGAAAGTATATGCTCAATGCCTGCAAAGATGATATCAAGTGGTGGGATGTCAGAGACTTGCAGTCCTTTTAAGACGGTGTTTTCATATCTTAGTCTCTGTTTGTCGTAGATATTGAAGACAAGCCTTCTTAGTTCTTCAGGTTCCTTAAGTGGTTTTGTAATGTAGTCTGTAGCTCCTAATTTCATCGCGGAGACGGCAGTCTGCACAGTCGCATAGCCAGTGATGACAATGAAGTCCACCTCATCTGACATCTCCTTAATCTTATTCATAAGTGTAATACCGTCAATCTTTGGCATCTTTAGATCCGTTATCACAAGATTAGGATTAATCTTAGAAAACAGATTTAAGGCATCGTTAGGGTCGTTTGTAACACTGACATCGTATCCTTCATCTTGCAGTATCCTTTTAAGTAATAAAGAAAAAGACTCATCGTCATCTACTATCAAGATTCTAAAACCCTTTGTGCTCATCACCTATATCCCTTATCAGTATTGTAAATTCAGTCCCTTTGTCTTTCTCACTTTTAAAACTGATCTCACAGTTTAAGGCATCAATGATGTTTTTTACAATCGCCAATCCTAAACCTGTGCCTTTTGCCTTTGTAGTAAAAAAGGGAGTAAATATCTTTTCTTTTAGTTCTTTGTCAATACCACACCCAAAGTCCTTGATGGTTACAACTGCACCTTCGTTGTGGTCAAAAATAGATATTTCAATGCTACCCTGATACTGCATTGCCTCAATTGCATTGTTGATGATGTTGATAAAGACCTGTTTTAGTTTATCCCTGTCTGATGAAATAGTTTTTTTTAGGTGGTTTTTTAAGATGAATTTTGTCCTATCCGATGAATAGATGTTTACTACCTCTTCTATCAACTCATTAATATAAAACCTTTCAACCTTTACATCTATAGGTTTTGAGTAGTAGAGGAGCTCTTCTACAAGGTTTTCAATCCGCTTTGATTCCTTTATAATGATGTTTAACGCCTCTTCATCCTTCATGGCATCTGACTCAAGCATGTATTGGGCAAATCCTTTGATGCTACCTATGGGGTTTCTTATCTCATGTGCAAGGATTGCTGACATCTGGCCAATGGCCGCCAGTTTTTCCTGCCTTGCTATTTTTTCTTGCAGTTGCTCTGCATTTTTTGTGTATCTCCATATGATGAAATAGAATGACCAAAGTATTATTAGGACTACTGTCATTGCAAGTATCTTAACCCTTGCAAATTCAATTATCCTGTTTATCTCATGAGTATGTGTTGCGACCCTTAATGTTAGTTTTTCTGATAGACTGTGTATCTGCATGTCCATTACAAATACCCTTTCAAGTGTTCCAAGCGTAAGGTAACCATATGTTATATCATCCACTATCACCTGTGATTCAAGGGATGTCTCTTTTAATTTCCTACCGATAAGGTTTTGGTTAGAATGTAGTAAGATTGTGTGTTTGTCATCGTATAAAACTATAAATGCCACACCTTCCCATCTGCCTTCAGAGACTATCTTTTGGAATACCTGTTCATTTTTCAAATCTGAAACGCCTCTTTGCTGGATTATAGCCTCTAAACTAACACCTATACCAAGAAGTTGTAGTCGGGATGTATCCTCTGCAACCTGCTTTGACCTTTTGTAAGTGAAGATGTTGTCTCCGAAGATTATAAATGTTGCTATCAGCATCAGGACAAGAAAGTATAGATTGTGTTTCTTTGACATGATTTTAGTTTTTAGTAGCCTTTATTTTAAAAGTCATTTCTTTTTGTGATTCTCTCACTGACCAATAATCTTAACAAGTACCCTCTTTCTTCTCCTACCATCAAACTCACCATAAAATATCTGCTCCCACGGCCCTAAATCCAATCTGCCTTCTGTGATTGCCACAACCACCTCTCTGCCCATTATTTGTCTCTTTAGGTGTGCATCGGCATTGTCTTCACCTACATTGTGCTGATATTGACGCACTGGTTCATGAGGGGCTAATTTTTCAAGCCACACCTCAAAATCGTGATGAAGTCCTGACTCATCATCATTGATAAAGACAGATGCGGTGATATGCATGGCATTTACAAGCACGAGACCTTCTTTGATGCCACTTTCTTTGAGGCATTCATTGACCTGTGGTGTAATGTTGACAAAGGCCCGTCTTGTAGGGATATGAAACCACAGTTCTTTGCGATAGGTTTTCATAAACTCACCTCAATTTTGTTTATAATTATGGTTAATTATAACCTAATATCCTCAAAAGTGAACAAAATTCCGATAAATTTGTGTATACTAAACTACAAAGGTTTAAGAGCAATACAAATGGAACCATACAACAAACTTATCCAACTTCTTATATCTGTTACAAATGAGGTATCAAAAGGCAATTATAAGCATGTTGAAAAACTCTTTGAACTGACCAATTCCCAACAATATCCAAGCGAGATATCTACTCTTGCAGAGGCATTTGGTTTGATGATTGTTCAACTTGAGGCAAGACAACACAAGCTTGAGGACCTCATTGATGACCTTCAAAAAACAAACGCAAATCTCAAGAGTATTTCTAATCAGTTGTTTAATGCAAATATTGGTATGCTTGAGACATTAGGCAGTGTCATTGCTAAAAGAGACAGTGATACAAGTAGCCACAATTATAGGGTTACTATTTATTCAATAAATATTGCACAGGCTTTGAATCTTGATGATAATAGCATAAGAGGATTGATAAAAGGTGCTTTTCTTCATGATGTTGGTAAGATTGCCATAAGTGATAGCATATTATTAAAGCCCGATAAACTTACAGAGTATGAATTTGAGATTATGAAGACACATGTCAATCATGGTTCAGATATCGTAAGTAATTACGCATGGTTACATGATGCACTTGATGTTGTGCAATATCATCACGAGAGGTTTAACGGTTCGGGGTATCAAAAGGGGCTCAAGGGCACAGAGATTCCGTTTAATGCAAGGATATTTTCCATAGCCGATGTCTTTGATGCATTGACCAGTGTTCGTCCCTATAAGAAGGCATTCAGTCTTGACAAGTCGTTGTATATAATGCAGAAAGGAAGTTCAACATTCTTTGACCCTGACATAATCCAAGTTTTTTTGACAATTGCTCAAGATGTTTATAAACAGGTATTTTCAGAAGACACAGATAACCTAAAGATACAACTAAATTCATACCTTAATAGATATTTTTCTCCTGAAACAATAATGAATTTATAGGATTAACAACCTTTACAACCTCACATTTAGGCATTAACCTTGACTAAAATATGACATTAATGTTAAATTTCTGCTCAAACTTTAAAAGAGAGGGGTGATTATAAGATGCCCTCTGTAAAGGTCAAGGATACTGAAAACTTTGAGGTTGCTTTAAGGAACTTCAAGAAAAAGTGTGAGAGAGAAGGTATTCTTTCAGAGATCAAAAAGAGGGAGCATTACGAGAAACCAAGCGTAAAGAAGAAAAAGAAGATACTCGCTGCTCGTAAAAAGGCTGCCAAAAGACTCAAGGTTTCAGTTGCGAGGTAAATAGTGGATATCCTTGCAAAAGTTGATAGTGATCTCAAAGAGGCCTTAAAACAGAAGGATGAGATAAGGTTATCTGTTCTTCGGTTGATAAAGGCCTCTACAAAAAATAAAGAAATACAAAAACAATCCCCCCTTAATGAAGAAGATATAATATCTGTTTTATCCTCAATGATCAAACAAAGAAAGGAATCCATTGAGCATTACCAAAAGGCATCAAGAAGTGATTTAGTACAAAGGGAAGAAAAAGAGATTGAAATCATAAAGTCATACCTACCCCAAGAATTATCAACACAAGAATTAGACAACATCATAAGTGAGGCAATAAAAGAGAGCAATGCCGTGAGTGTAAATGACATTGGTAAAGTCATGAGGTTGATTATGCCAAAGGTGAAAGGTCGTGCTGATGGTAAATACATAAACGAAAGGGTCAAAGCATTTTTACAAGATCTTGGTTGATGTCAGACCAAATAATTAACTATCTCAATCTTATGTCTTTTTGATTATCTTATCTCATAAATGGACACAATCCTTGTTGGCTAATTAAAATTATCTGAAAGCAATTATTAACATCCAAAATAAAAAGAGGAGAATGAATTATGAAATTGTTAGATTTTTACAGAAAGGCAATCCAAACTGCAATTGATAACGACCCAAGAGGCATTGACGAGGTTAACAGGCAATTACAACAAAAGAAAAAGGAATATGAGAAACTTGATGACAAAGAGAAGGAATTTTTTGATTTAGAATCCCTTTCTAACCCTTATAGTGATTCTCGTATTATCTATGGAAGTGGCGATGAGGAAATAAAAACCCTTATGGTTGGAATTGATATTGATACCGCTGAAATAGTGCTTGCAGAACTCTTAAGACAAAGAGGGACATCTATAGATGCAATACTTTCACACCACCCATCTGCAAGACCTTTTGCAAGTTTGTATGCTGTGATGGGTATGCAAGCAGAGATATTGTCAGTTGCTGGGGTACCTATCAATGTGGCTGAAAGTCTTACGGAAACAAGGGCAAAGGAGGTTGAGAGAAAAATAATGCCTGCAAATCACACGAGGGCATATGACACTGCTAAACTTCTAAATATTCCTCTTATGAGTATGCACACTGCAGGTGATAATATGGTTACAACATATCTAAAGAACCTTTTTGATGCCAAAAAACCTGTTACACTTTCAGATATACTGGACATTTTACTTGAGATACCAGAATACAAAGAGGCATCGAAGATAAACAATGGTCCAAAGATCTTAATAGGGAACAAAAACAGGAAGGCTGGAAAGATATTTGTTGATATGACTGGTGGAACGGAAGGTTCAAAAGACATCTATGAGATAATAAAATCAAGTGGTATCAACACTATTGTTGGAATGCACATAAGCGAAGAACATCGTAAGGAGGCTGAAAAACATCACATAAATGTCGTCATTGCAGGGCATATATCAAGTGATAATCTTGGAATGAACCTCCTAATTGATGAGGTTACTAAAGGGCATGATATAAATATTGTAGAATGTTCGGGGTTTAGACGAGTAAAAAGGTAGATGGATAGTTTTAATTTTACAGATGAGATAAAAGAAAGGATAGACATCGTTGAATTTATTTCAGAGTATGTGCCACTAAAAAAGGCTGGAAGCAACTTCAAAGGACTTTGTCCTTTTCATAAAGAAAAGACCCCTTCCTTCATGGTAAATCCTGCAAAAAAGATCTTTCACTGTTTTGGATGTCATAAGGGTGGAGATGTATTTAACTTCTTGATGTATTACGAAAACATCACATTTCAAGAGGCAGTAAACAGATTGAGTCTCATAACAGGGATAAAGATAGGTAGTCAGAGGGGATTGTCTAAAGATAGAGAAACACTTCTAAAGATATACGATTTGACAGCAACCCTTTTTTATGAAAATCTTATAAATCACAACAAGCCTATTTCTTATCTAAAAAAAAGGGGGATAAAACAGGATGTTATTGACATTTACAAGATTGGATACAGTATCAATGATGTAAGTTTTCTGTTTAGGTATCTCAAGGAAAAAGGCTTTAAGGATGATGATATATTTAAATCAAGATTGGTGCATAAGGACGGCGATAGGATTTGGGATTTTTTCAGGGATAGGATTATGTTTCCAATATACGATAAGGATGGGCATGTAATTGCATTTGGTGGTAGGACATTATCAGACTCAAAGTCTATTCCTAAATACATAAATTCACCTGATACTGAAATCTTCAAAAAGGGTAGTTCTTTGTTTGGCTTGCATCAATCAAAAAACTCTATCATTCATAAGGGATATGCAATACTTGTTGAAGGTTACATTGATGTCATCATGTGTTTTCAACATGGCATAGAAAATGTAGTGGCGCCACTTGGCACGGCACTGACAGAACAACAGTTAGAAAGGATTAAGAAATACACAAACAACATACTGCTCATGTTTGACGGTGATACTGCTGGGATTAGTGCTACAAAGAGGGCTATTGAGTTAGTGATGCAGAAGTCGTTGAATGCAAAGATCGTATTGTTACCAAAAAATGAAGACCCAGACTCAATGCTGACAAAACAAGGGCATGAAGCCTTAAGACAACTCATCTCAAGGTCTGTCACGCCTGTTGGATTCTATTTTAGGTTGTTTGAGGGTAAAAACAAGATTGATTGTATAAGGGCTCTACTCAATGTGATAATGCTAAATGGTGATGTATTACAAAGAGAAGACTATATCAAACAAATATCAGAGTATTCAGGACTTAATGAATTGGCGATAAGGCATGAAGCAGATAATGTTTTAAAGAGATTGACAAAGAGGATTGTAAAGGAAGATAAGATTTCAACCGATTCAAACACAAATCACAAAACAGCTGAAGAGTATGTAGTTCAGATGGTATTAGAAGCCTCTGCTGAACTACGACAAGAGGTTTGTAACATGATAAAAATTGATGGGATACAAGATTGTGCATCTTTAAGGATTATTAATAAGATAAAGAAATACAACGATTTGGATGGTCATGACCTTTATAATGCCCTGCTTTTAGAGTCAGATGACGAAGAAAGGGCATTTTTGACAAGGCTTGGTTTTAAGCAAGGTTATAGTCAAGATGTTACTCATATGTCCCTCAATGAATGTGTAAAAAACATGTTAATAAAGATTGTGGAGAAGCAGATGAAGGAAGAAACCCAAAAGGGAAACCTTGCTTTAGCAAACAAGTTGTTGGCTCAAAAGAGAATACTTTCAAAACTCAATGTTGACAATGATTAAAATGGGTTTAATTTTTCATATCTTTTTTGAAATAATTGACTTTGCAAACTAAAAAAAATTAGTATATTTATTCCTAATTAGAGGGCCCATAGCTCAGTTGGTAGAGCTACCGGCTCATAACCGGTTGGTCCCAGGTTCGAGTCCTGGTGGGCCCATATTTGACAAAAAGTTAAGGAGTCTAAACTTTATATTCAGACTATGCACCCTGTCTTAGAGTTACTCATAAAACTTCAGGAGATAGACAAAGAAATAATAAAAACGACCAACGAGATTGATGAGATACCTAAAAAGATTTCCCTCTTTCAAAAACCTGTAAAGGATGCACAAGATGCCTTAAATCAAGAGAAGGCAAAATACCAATCTTTAGAAAAGAAAAAGAAGGCTCAAGAGATGGATATTGAGGAATCTCTTGACAAACTAAATAAACTCAAATCAAAGACAGCCGACATCAAGAGTAATAAGGAATACCAAGCATTCCTAAAAGAAATAGAGACAGCTGAAAATAACATTAGAAAAAAGGAAAACGAGTTGTTAGACTTGATGGAGATATTGGAGGATGTGAAAAAGGTTGTTAACGAGAAGGAAAAGGCATTTCTTGAAGAGGATAAAAGACTAAAAGAGCAACAAAAAATACTGGATAAAGAGATAGAGGATAAGAAGATTAGGTTAAAAGAACTCAAACAGCAAAGGGCGGCATTTATCAAAAACATTGATGAAGATATCTACAAAGACTACATGCATTTGTTGAAGATATCTGGAGGGATTGCAGTAGCTGAAACCAAAAAAGAGGTTTGTTACGGTTGTAATCTACACATCCCCCCTCAATTATATGTTGAGATTATGAAAGGTAATGAGATATTAAGGTGTCCACACTGTAGAAGGATACTTTTTTCAAGGGAAGAACCAAACTTCGAAAATATCCGCATAAAAGAAACCACAGACAACCTTCAAGAAAGTGATGACTAATATGCCTTAAGGCTTTTTATTAAAAATGGGGTAGAGTTTGTCGTATGTATCAAGTATGTGTTCTGGAATAACCCTTATTTCACCAACAACTGTCATGAAGTTTGTATCACCACCCCAACGGGGGACTATGTGGATGTGGATATGCTCCTCAATACCAGCACCTGCAACGACCCCAAGATTGATTCCGATATTAAATCCTTCTGGTCTAAATGCCTCTCTTAGACAATCAACCGAATATTTAGTTACATCCATTAGTGAATGGAGTTCATCAGCACTTAAACCGTCAAAAGAAGAGGTGTGGTAGTAAGGGACTACCATTATGTGAGCGTTGTTGTATGGATATTTGTTCATGATTACGAAACATAGTTTGTGCCTGTATAAGATGAGATTATCCCTGTCAGAGTCTTCCTTTGGCTTTTCACAAAATATACACTCTTTTGGTTTTGTAGAAAGGATATACTCCATCCTCCATGGTGCCCATATAGTTTTCATCGTTTGATGTCCCCCATTTTTTTGATTACCTCAACGATGACCATTGAACCTTTTATCAGATCATCTATCATTATAAACTCCTCATTGGTGTGCACTGCTTGCATGCCGTTTGAGATGTTTATTGCCTTAATCCCACGACTGTTAAATATATTTGCATCAGAACCTCCACCTGATATCTCTAATTGTGCAGTAAATCCTAATATTTCATAAGCAGACTTAACGAAGGATAAAAAGACATCATCTTTGTCAATATAAAAGGATTCGTATTGAATGGTTTCTTGAAATTCATAATCTGCACAAGACTTTTTACAAACTTCAGATACCAGATTTACAAGCGTATCTCTTTTATTTTGAAGTGTATCTCTGTGATGACTTCTTATCTCCCCGCTAATCTTTACCTCTGATGGAACTACATTTGTTGCCACACCGCCATGTATGTAGCCAATATTGGCAGTGGTCATGTTGTCAATGCGACCATCTGATATCTTTGTAATAATATCTGCAGCAACCTTGATTGCATTTACTCCTTTTTCTGGTTCAATACCTGCATGTGCTGACTTGCCTTTTATGGTAAGTTCATATGTTAGATGTGTTGGAGCACCAACGATTATCTTACCCACATGCCCACTGCTATCAATTACAAGGGCAAACTGACCTTTGATATGAGAGAAGTCAAGATTTTTCGCACCTACAAGTCCTTTTTCTTCTGCAGAGGTAAGGACTATTTCTATATCACCGTGTCTAATCTTATTTTCATCAATTACCATTATTGCCTCTATAATCTGGGCTATTGCACTTTTATCATCAGCTCCTATAACAGTTCTGCCCACACTCATTATTTTTTCATCATCTATCTTATACATCAGTCCGTCGGTTGACTGCACTGTATCCATGTGGGCGTTTAGTATCAAGGGGGGGATTTCTTTATCATTGCCTTCCTTTTTGCAGATGAGATTTATTGATTGTCCATAGTCCTGAATAAAGGTCTTACATCCGCATCGTTTCAGCAATCTTACAATGTGATTGCAAATCTCCTTTTCTGAAAAACTTGGGGAGTTTATTTTAATGAGTCCAATAAAATGGTTGATGAGACGGTTTTTGTTTATTATTGGTCTGTCAGTCATAGCAACAGTGGAGAGATTATATCATAAAAATAGTCAGTAGTATAAAGTGTTAAAGATTAATCAATTATAATCACTTGCCCTATAATGTGGTTTACTGTAAAATTTAACCATGATTGATTTAAACGAGCAATTCTTAAAGGCATTAAGGATTATTGAAGAGACCAATAAAAGTGTTTTCATCACAGGCAGGGCAGGATCTGGCAAGTCAACACTTCTACAATATTTTAGGGATCATACTAATAAAAGGATTGCGGTTGTTGCCCCTACAGGTGTAGCAGCCCTTAATATAAAAGGTCAGACCTTACACTCATTCTTTAACTTCAAACCTGATATAACACCAGAAAAGGCAAAAAAGATTAAGCCTATCAATAAGGATATCTACAAGAAGGTTGATACAATTGTGATTGATGAGGTCTCTATGGTTAGGGCTGATATAATGGATTGTATTGACACATTCTTAAGATTACATGGGAAATCAAAAAATTTGCCTTTTGGTGGGATCCAGATGGTTTTTATCGGTGATTTATACCAATTACCACCAGTTGTAACCCCAAAGGAAAGGGAAATGTTTAATACAGTATATAAAAGCCCATATTTTTTCTCTTCCCATGTATTTGAAAACAATTTTTCATTTGAATTCGTTGAGCTTCAGAAGATATATCGTCAATCTGACGAGGAATTTATCAGGATTCTTAATTCAATAAGGAACAACACTGTAACTGACAACGACATTGAGATTATAAATCAACGATATATCCCTGATTTTGATGATGACAAGGATTTTTACATATATCTTACAACGACCAATGAAATTGCAAATTCTATAAACACAAAAAAACTGCAGGGTATAAAAGGCAAGGCATATACCTTCAAGGCAATAATAGATGGTAGTTTTAATACCAAAGAATTGCCGACATCTGTTGATCTCACAATCAAAAAAGGTGCCCAAATTATGCTTTTAAATAACGACTCCATGGGAAGATGGGTAAATGGCACTATAGGGATGGTAATGGATGTAGAGAGAGGTCAAGATGGTGAGAATGTGATAATCATTGAGACTGACGATGGTGATGAGGTTGAGGTTTTAAGACACACATGGGAGATGTTTGAGTTTGTATATGACAAGGAGTCAGGTCGTATAAAGACAAAGGTGATAGGCAGTTTTATACAATATCCCCTTAAATTAGCATGGGCTATTACCATTCACAAGGCACAAGGGCTAACATTTGACAAGGTAGTGATTGATATCGGTAGGGGAACCTTTTCTCACGGACAGATGTATGTAGCCCTTTCAAGGTGTAAGACATTACAAGGCATGGTGTTAAAAAGCAGGATTTCTAAAAAAAACATCTTGATGGATAGAAGGGTGCTTAATTTTATTACAAGATATCAATACAATCAAGCCCATAGGGATTTGCCGATTGAAGACAAGGTAGCACTCATTGAAAAGGCAATCGCTTGTAAACAAAGGATTGAGATAGTGTATTTAAAGACTACCGATGAGAAATCCTGCAGGACTGTAATACCTGAATATGTTGGACATCTTCAATACAATGGCAGGGATTTTATTGGTCTAAAGGGATTTTGCACTCAAAAAAAAGAGACAAGGACATTCCATTTAGGCAGAATATTGCAGATTAGAATATTGTAAAGCAAAATTATTATTTTAAATTTCACAATTATTTCAATGAATATTTACAAATCAATCAAAAAACTGGTATTTTATTAGGCTTAAAAAAAGACTTTTTAGAGGGGGAATGGTGCAGCCGGGTAGTTATGTCCCAACGGAATACCTTCCAATATTAGTAATCATGGTAGTATCAGTCATCTTTGGTATCGTTACCTTGATGGTTGGAAACCTCTTTAGAATCAGACGACCATATCCTGAGAAACTTGTAGCATATGAATCTGGTAATCCACCAGTAGGGGAAGCAAGAGAAAAATTTAGTGTTAGATACTACATTATAGCTATGCTCTTTGTAGTCTTTGATGTAGAGGCAGTGTTTCTATATCCATGGGCTATTGTCTATGACAAGATTGGGTTTTACGCACTTATAGAAATGATTATTTTTATTGTTATCCTTGTTATTGGCTATATATATGCATGGCGTAAAGACGCATTTAAGTGGGGCTGATTTATGGGTAATTCTGTAAAAGAAGTCAAAGATATTCATACAGGACTTGAGGAGATAGAAGAAGGCATTAGAATAATCCCCGGTGTGAGCGCTCTAATTGCAGGGTTTGACAAGATTATTAACTGGTCAAGATATTCTTCCCTATGGCCTATGACCTTTGGTCTTGCCTGTTGTGGGATTGAGATGATGACAAGTGGCTCATCTCATTACGATTTAGACCGTTTTGGAATAATCTTTAGGGGTTCGCCAAGACAGGCAGATTGTTTAATAATCGCAGGGACTGTGACCAAAAAGATGGCACCCATTGTTAGAAGGGTGTATGACCAGATGCCCGAGCCAAGATATGTGATTGCTATGGGAAGTTGTGCTTGCACTGGTAATGTATATGATACATACAGCACTGTTCAGGGTTGTGATAAGTTTCTTCCAATTGATATTTATATCCCGGGTTGTCCACCAAGACCTGAGGCGTTTATGCATGGTTTGGTCAAATTACAAGAAAAGATTGCTAAAGAAGAATTTAGATGGAGTAAGTGGAGATGACACCATCTGAGATAGCCAGTTTAGTCAGGGAAAGGTTTCCAGATGATTTCATTGCACAAGAGGATTTCAGGGGACAGGTCTCTATCTTAATTAAGAAACAAAACTCAAAGAATATTCTCAAGTATTTATACGAAGATGATTCGCTTAACTTTGATTACCTCGTTGATATATGCGGTGTTGATTATCTAAACATCAAAAAGCCTCGTTTTGAGGTTGTATATCATCTCTACTCAATGGCACATAAACATTTTATCAGGATAAAGGTTCAGGTTCCTGATAAGGAAAATGACCAAGATAAAGAACCTTTTTTAGATTCTGTTACTGACATCTGGAAGGGTGCAAACTGGCACGAAAGGGAGTGCTACGACATGTTTGGTATCGTTTTTGAGGGACATCCTGACTTAAGACGAATTCTAATGCCAGAGGATTGGATTGGGTATCCACTAAGAAAAGACTATCCTTTAAAGAGTGATTTAGGAAAGGATGAATGGCAAGGATACAAGGAACTTATTGAGTTTTCTAAAAAGGCAATGAGATACGAGGTAAGGTAGATATAGATTCATGCAAAAAGACGCATTAAGAAGACGAGAACTGACAATCAACATGGGACCTCAACACCCTGCAACACATGGGGTGCTTAGACTCGTGCTTGAGATAGACGGTGAAACGGTTGTTAAATGCACTCCTTATGTTGGCTACCTCCACAGAGGCACTGAAAAACTCTGTGAGCATAGAAACTATCTATCAATAATACCTCTGATGGATAGATTGGATTACATCTCAAGCATGGCGAATGATGTTGGTTATTGTGTAGCGGTTGAAAGACTTTTTGGTATTGAACCTCCTCCAAGGGCAAGGTTTATACGCACGATGATGTGCGAGATGACAAGGATTAGTAGCCACATACTTTGGCTTGGCACACATGCTTTGGATATTGGGGCGATGACTGTGTTTTTGTATTCCTTCAGGGAAAGGGAATGGTTAATGGATCTATTTGAGATGGCATGTGGTGCAAGACTCACAGTATCTTATCCGAGGATTGGGGGCGTAAGAAACGACATCACACAAGAATTTTTGGATAGTTTAAATAGATTTGCAGATGAGTTCCCAAGTAGGATAAAGGAATATGAAACACTTATTGATGAAAATAGGATATGGCTTCAGAGGACGAAGGGTATAGGCGTGATTAGCGCCGAGGAGGCTATAAACTGGGGATTTACAGGTCCTACATTGCGTGGTTCTGGTGTGGATTACGATGTAAGAAAGGTATTTCCATACGATGCCTACAACGAGGTGGATTTTGATGTGCCATTAGGAAAGGCAGGGGATGTCTATGATAGATATAGATGCAGGATGGAGGAGATGCGGCAGTCCATAAGGATTATTAAGCGGTGCATTGAGAAACTACCCAAAGGACCCATCATGTCTCCTGATGCCCCTAAATTTACACTCCCACCAAAAGAACAGGTGCTAAGCAGCATGGAGGCAATGATACATCACTTTGTTTTGATTACAAAGGGTAGCATTTCTGCACCGGTTGGTGAAATATATTCGGCGGTAGAGGTTCCTAAGGGGGAATTAGGTTTTTATATCATCAGTGATGGTAGCGGAAGACCATACAGGCTAAGACTCAGATCCCCGTCTTTTGTGCATGTATCGGCACTGCCAAGACTTTGTGAGGGGTATTTAGTGGCAGATGTTATAGCAAATATCGGCACTATAGATGTAGTTTTAGGAGAATGCGATAGATGATTGATACCATTAAAACATACACAGGGGATGTAATCTTTGACATTATTGTTATCTTCGTCAAGACATTTGTAGTCTTCACCATAGCGATGATACATGTAGCCTATGCTACATACTTTGAGCGTAAGGTCATAGGACACATGCAGGTAAGATTAGGTCCTATGAGGGTAGGTTTTCATGGGATACTTCAACCTATTGCTGATGGTATAAAGTGCTTTTTTAAAGAAGATATTATTCCTGATAAGGCAGACAGAAAGGTATTTATTGTTGCACCACTAATTGCCATCTTTGCAACCATTAGTTCACTTGCGGTTGTGCCAATCACAGATGGTTTTGTTATTGCTAATATAAATGTTGGTTTACTCTTTCTTTTGGCTATGTCCTCTTTAGGTGCTTATGGGATAGTGATGGCAGGTTGGGCATCAAACTCAAAATACTCGTTTTTAGGAGGATTGAGGTCATCAGCACAGGTTGTAAGTTACGAAATAGCGATGGGTTTGAGTCTCGTTGGGGTGATGTTGATGGCCGGTTCCTTAAACCTCTCTGATATTGTAAAAGGACAGCAGGAATTCTGGCATGGCATGTATGTAATACCTCAGTTTCTTGCATTCTTTATATTCACAGTTGGAGCATTTGCTGAGACCAATAGAACCCCCTTTGACCTACCGGAGGCAGAGAGCGAACTCGTTGCAGGATACTTTGTAGAGTATAGTGGAATGAGGTTTGCATTTTTCTACCTTGCAGAGTATGTGGGTATGATAGTCATGTCAAGCATCTCAGTAGTTTGTTTTTGGGGTGGTTGGACAATACCTCCATTTTTGGTCAATATAATGCCTTTTTTAAAGGAAATACCGGGTGTATTTGTTTTTTTGGCAAAGGTTTATTGTCATATATTCTTGTTTTATTGGGTTAGGGCAACACTTCCCCGTTATAGATATGATCAACTCATGTCTTTGGGGTGGAAGGTCTTGATACCGCTGTCACTCTTTAACATTGTTATTACAGCACTTGCGAAGTTCTTTTGGTAAGGTATGACTGTTAAGCAATTGATAAAAAGGATTTTTCTAATTGAGATACTCAAGGGCATGGCACTTACCCTAAGAACCATGTTTACAAAGGCTGTTACAAGGCAATACCCTGAAGAAAAAAGGGAGGCAATGCTTGGTTTTAGAGGGTTACATGCACTTTCAAAGGACAGCAGTGGCAATATGAAGTGCGTTGGATGCGGACTTTGTGTGGCAATATGTCCGTCAAAGTGTATAACCGTTGTCACATCTGCAGGTGTAAGACACGAAAAGGTTGTGGATAGATACGAGGTTGATACCCTTAAGTGTCTTTTCTGTGCCTTATGCGTGGAGGCTTGTCCATACGGTGCAATTGTGCTTACAAGACACTATGAGTATTCAGGTTATAACAAAGATGATTTCTATATGACAAAGGAGAGACTCCTTGAAAACTACGACAAATACATGGGTGAAGAAGAGGGTAGGGTGTATCTTGAAAGATTTTGGAAACCAAGACTTGAGGATTTTACTACCCCTGAAGATCAGGCGGTGTTTGACAAAGGTAAGAAGGCATGACAACTGTTGAATATTTTTTCATCTACTTTGCGGTTTCTATGGTGTTTTTGTCTTTATTGATTATCACGGTGAAAAATCCTGTCCACAGCATCCTCTTGATGCTTGTGCTTTTTTTCCACATAGCAGGGCTTTATCTATTTTTAAACGCAGAGTTTTTGGCTGCAGTGCAGGTGATACTCTATGCAGGTGCAATACTTGTCTTGTTCTTGTTTGTCATCATGATGCTCAATCTCAAAGAAGAACTTGTATCTCACCGTTTCATCGGTGAATGGCCTGTAGGGGTAGCGATTGGTTTGTCTATTAGTCTATTTTGTATCTTCGCAATATCTCACTTTCAGATAAAATACGAAGGCAACATGACTATTGAGATCATCAAGACACTAACAAACACAAAGGCACTTGGAAAGATACTTTATACAGAATTCCTCTTGCCTTTTGAGATAGCATCCATAATATTACTTATAGCGATAGTTGGTGCAATAGTCCTTGCCAAAAAGGAGCAGTCTTAAGTATGGTTCCGCTTAATTGGTATCTGTATCTGAGTTCTGTGATTTTCGTAATTGGTGTGGTTGGTTTTTTAATAAGGAGAAATCTCATAATCATGTTTATGTCTATTGAACTCATGCTCAATGCCGTTAACATTAGTCTTATAGCATTTAGCCATTATATACAAGATTTAAAAGGACAAATAATGGTCTTTTTCATAATCACAGTGGCAGCAGCAGAAGCAGCTATTGGGCTTGCTATCTTAGTAGCCCTATTTAGAAATAAAAACTCCATAAATACCGACGACATAGCAATAATGAAAGGGTAGGGGCATGCAAGAATTATTCTTATTGATACCATTATCTCCGCTGATTACCTTCTTTGTAAACATCATATTTGGTAAAAACTACATCAAGGACAATGCCCATATCGTAGCTATCTTGGGAGTTGGTGTCTCGTTTGTTGTCTCCATTTTAGCGATGATTGAGGTATTAAGTGGGAATGTTTATAACTACGATGTCTATAGTTGGATTGTAAGTGGTAACTTCAAGGTAACGATTGGTTTCCTGATAGACCAACTTACCGCAATAATGCTCATGGTTGTCACGAGCATAAGCCTCCTTGTCCATATCTATTCAGTAGGTTACATGCATGGGGATAAGGGGTATTACAGGTTTTTCAGTTACTTAAATCTCTTCACCTTCTCTATGTTGATGCTTGTGTTGTCAAACAACCTACTTCAGTTGTATTTAGGTTGGGAGGCAGTGGGTCTGTGTTCGTATTTTTTAATAGGCTATTGGTATGAGAAAAAGACAGCAGCAGATGCAGGTAAAAAGGCATTTATCGTAAATAGGTTTGGCGACTTTGGTTTTGGACTCGGTGTTATACTTATATTTTTATACATTGGTAGCATACATTATTCAGATATATTTGCCAATGTTGGTGGATTAAAAGGTCATACCATATACATACTCGGATACAATGTTGATTTGATTACCTTGATAGCACTGCTGTTATTCTGTGGTGCGGTTGGCAAGTCTGCACAGATACCCCTTCATGTATGGCTTCCTGATGCAATGGAAGGTCCTACACCTGTGAGTGCATTAATTCATGCTGCAACTATGGTTACGGCAGGTGTGTTTATGGTAGCAAGATTCAACCCCCTATTTAATCTATCCGAGATCGCAATGATGGTAGTAGCACTAACTGGTGCAATAACGAGCCTATTTGCTGCCACTATTGCCCTTGTTCAAAATGACATTAAGAGGATCATCGCTTATTCTACTGTGAGTCAATTAGGATATATGTTTTTGGCATGCGGTGTAGGTGCATATGGTGCTGGTATCTTTCATCTATACACACATGCCTATTTTAAGGCACTTTTGTTTTTAGGTGCAGGCAGTGTAATGCATGCAATGGCTGGAGAACTTGATATACAAAAAATGGGCGGACTTAAAAAATACATGCCAGTTACCTATTGGACATTTCTCATAGCCTCATTGAGCATTGCTGGTATTCCGGGACTTGCTGGATTTTTCTCAAAGGATGAGATACTCTGGCTTGCATACAATGCGGGCCCAGTAGGGAAGGTTGTTTGGTTGATTGGGACAGTAGTTGCAGGTCTGACAGCATTTTATAGTTTTAGGATAGTCTTTTTGGCCTTTCATGGAAACTTTAGGGGAACTCACGAGCAGGAGCACCACTTACACGAATCCCCACCATCTATGACAGTGCCTTTGATCATACTTGCAATTGGCGCATTGGCTGCTGGATGGGTTGGTATACCATCGGTGTTGGGCGGTCATAACCAGATAGGGCATTTCCTTGAGCCTGTATTAGGACATCCTAATGTTTCGGCTTCTCATTCAGAAGAAATCAAGGTAATGGCTATATCGGTGGCAATTGCATCTTTAGGCATATTTATCTCGTGGTTTTTCTATGTTAAAAAACCAATAATACCAAGGCTCTTGGCAAGATGGTTTAACAATATTTATAAGATTCTGTGGAATAAATACTATGTTGACGAACTATATGAATACATCTTTGTAAAATCCTCTTTCCTGTTAAGTAGGGCATTTCTGATTGGTTTTACAGATATGAAGGTTATTGAAGGGATAGTAAACGGTATCCCTAAGGCGATAGGGAGGTTTGGAGGGTTCTTAAGCAAACTCCAAACAGGGCAGTTACAACACTATGGTATCGGAATGGCATTAGGTCTGTTTATTGTTTATACAATCGTATTGATACTAACAAAATGATACAAGCAAAGTTTCCACTGTTAAGTGTATTGATTTTCGTGCCTGTTGTAGGGGCGATACTCGTTGCCCTAATCAGCAGGCAAAGGGAAAACCTCATAAGATCTGCAACATTATTTATAACCCTTATAGTCTTTCTAATCAGCCTTTCACTTTTTACATCCTTTGATAAGACAACAAGGTCAATGCAATTTGTTGAGGTCTATGAGTGGGTGCCTACCTTCGGTATCAAGTATTTTCTCGGCATTGACGGTATCAGTGTGCTTTTTATCCTACTTTCAACACTACTTTCGGTATTATGTGTAACTATCTCATGGTTTAGCATAACTAAAAAGGTAAAGGAGTTTTATGCCTCTTTGCTTTTGATTGAAGGGGCTATGATAGGTGTATTTTGTAGCCTTGATCTATTCCTCTTTTACATCTTTTGGGAGGCTATGCTCATTCCTATGTATCTGCTAATTGGGGTATGGGGTGGACCTAATAGGATATATGCAGCCATTAAGTTTTTCTTATACACATTAGTAGGAAGTCTCTTGATGCTAATTGGCATCATTGTCTTATTCCTAATCGGTGGAGGCACATTTGATTTACTAAAACTAATGCAATACAACTATCCTTACCATATTCAACTCCTACTTTTCTGGGCATTTTTTACAGCCTTTGCCGTTAAGGTGCCTATGTTTCCAGTGCATACATGGTTACCAGACGCACATACAGAGGCTCCCACTGCGGGGAGTGTGATACTTGCAGGAGTGTTGATAAAAATGGGGGCTTATGGTTTTTTGAGATTTAGCATACCGCTTTTCCCCGATGC
This sequence comes from Thermodesulfovibrionales bacterium, assembly GCA_026415695.1. Classification (GTDB taxonomy): domain Bacteria; phylum Nitrospirota; class Thermodesulfovibrionia; order Thermodesulfovibrionales; family Dissulfurispiraceae; genus DUZI01. The sequence continues at coordinate 20,807 of JAOAGP010000090.1, forward strand.
CACAATATCAATGGCACCTGTGATGATGATACTTTCTGTAATTGCCATTGTTTATGGTGGTTTTATCTGTTTAGGTCAGACCGATTTAAAGAGACTCATAGCCTATAGTTCAGTAAGTCATATGGGGTTTGTCACACTTGGTATCTTTGCCCTTAATACACAAGGACTTCAAGGTGGGATTCTGCAGATGATAAATCATGGAATAGTAACTGGTGCATTGTTTTTATGTGTAGGTGTGATTTATGACAGAACGCACACAAGAGAGATGGCAGATTACGGGGGATTGGCAACAGTAATGCCTGTTTATTCTGCGTTTTTTATGGTCTTTACACTTGCATCCATTGGACTTCCGGGGACTAATGGCTTTGTTGGAGAGTTCCTTATACTCGTTGGAGGATTTACCGCATCTAAACCGTTAGGTGTTATTGCTGCAACTGGTATCATCATTGGTGCAGCATACATGCTCATGCTTTACCAAAAGGTCTTTTTTGTTGAGACCAATGAAAAGGTAGCAAATCTAAAGGACATGGACAAGAGGGAGATACTCACATTGTTACCGCTTTTAATACTCGTCTTATGGATTGGTGTGTATCCAAATGCCTTTTTAGGCTTCATGGATGAATCAGTAAAGGGGGTATTAGAAAGGATTGATATGCAGAACCAATCTGTTGATTTAATTGAGAAACTTCTTGAGGGGCTCAAATGATAATAGTTCCACCACCATTTCCTAATCTAACCCCTTTTATCCCTGAACTCATTGTCTTGTCAGTTGCTATGGTCTTGTTGCTCCTTGAGATTTGGGTAAAGAACAGGGTATTCATTGCAGGTATATGTATCCTTACGGGGTTTGCGGTCATTTATTGTCTAAATATGAGCATTGGAATAACATTTAACGGCATGTTTATAAACGACATTTATAGTGTCCTCTTTAAGATTATCTTTATGGTTTGTCTTATCCTTACTGTTCTCATATCTCTAAATTACATTGACAGGGAAAAACCGATACGAGGGGAATACTACAGTCTTTTGCTTTTTGCCACTGCGGGAATGATGCTCATGGCATCTGCGAAGGATCTAATGGTGCTTTATCTTGGTTTGGAATTGATGGCATTAAGCACATATATCCTTGCTGGTATAAAAACTCTCAACATAAAATCCAATGAGGCAGCAATAAAATACTTCATGCTTGGGGCATTTTCCTCTGCATTCCTGCTTTTTGGTATCTCAATGTTGTATGGACTTACCGCTACAACAGACATTTACCTAATCGCAGAAAGACTTAAGGATACAGAAAGGTCTCTTCCTCTTATCTTAAGTATGATTATGATTGTAGTTGCATTTTCGTTTAAGATTGCTGCTGCACCTTTCCACATGTGGTCTCCTGATGTGTATGAGGGTGCGCCTACATCTGTTACAGCATTCTTGTCAGTGGGACCTAAGGCTGCAGGCTTTGCAGTAATAGGAAGGGTATTTTATATAGCATTTGAGGGGATACAACCTGATTGGACAACTGCATTTATCATAATATCAGTAATAACTATGGCTATTGGAAATATAGTTGCGCTTGCGCAAACAAATATCAAAAGGATGCTTGCATATTCATCAATAGCGCATGCTGGTTATATCCTAATAGGGATTGTCACCTCTACATACGAAAGCCTTCAGGCAGTAATCAACTACCTAATGATTTATACATTTATGAATATAGGGGCTTTTGCAATAGTGATATTACTTGACAAAGGTGAAGAGATACAAGATTATAATGGTTTGAGCAAGCACAGACCACTTGTTGCTGCAATCATGCTTTTATTTATGTTTTCATTGGTAGGGATACCACCTACAGCAGGGTTTATTGCAAAGTTTAATCTTTTTGTTAGTGCAATCCATGGTGGTCAGATATGGTTGGTTGTAATCGCAGTCATCTTTAGTGCGGTATCAGCCTTTTATTACTTGAGGGTAGTGATGAACATGTATATGAAAGACCCGTTAGTTGAAGAACATCAGATCCACCTTTCACCTTCTTTAGGATTTGCAATATTTATAACTGTAGTTATGGTAATGGTGTTAGGTCTATTCCCATCTTTGATTATTTGATTTTGTTTTGCATTGCAGATAATAGCATTTCATCTCCCTTGCTATTAAAAATAAACCCCTTTAATCCCACTTTAACAAAGAGGTAAACTAAAGATACCGATACATCTGCCGTTGAGCAAAAGACTGATGGAATGTTCTATAAATTATACAGTCTCACAGATGATGAAATTGCCATTGTTAAGGGGAAGAGGTAAAATAAAGCAGGAGATTAAGACATGAAGACGCTTGATGATATTAAAAAAATCTTATTAAAACATAAGTCAGAAATCCAAGAAAAATATGGCGTTAAGAAGATAGGTATATTCGGTTCTTTTGTAAGGGGGCAACAGAGGAGGCAAAGCGACATAGATATATTGGTTGAGTATTTTGAAACCCCTGATATTTTCTTAATGATTGATTTAGAAGACCATCTTACAAAAATATTAAAGAAAAAAGTTGAATTAGTCAGGAAAGAAGCGATAAGACCAGAGTTAAAAGACATTATCTCAAAAGAGGTAATTTATATATGACAAGAGACTATAAGTTGTTTGTAAAAGATATTTTTGAGGCAATAAAAGATATAGAAGATTTCATTGGTGAAATGGATTACTAAGACTTCATCAAGGATAGGAAGACCCAGAAGGCTGTTGTGTGGCAAATCCATGTAATCGGCGAAGCCACAAAAAATATTCCTCTACAAATCAGAGAGAAATATAAAGAAGTGCCTTGGAAATATATGGCAAGGATAAGAGATAAGATTGCCCATTTTTATTTTGGAATAGATTATGAGATTGTTTGGAATGTTACCAAACAAAAGATACCTAATATCAAAGGTTTGATAGAAAACATTCTAAAAGACTTAGAAAATACATGAAAAAAACTCTTTATCCCTCTTTGATGCATCAAATTTATAGTTGCCAGATGGTGAGATTCAAATATGAATATCTATCTCTTGGCTGGCTGACTGTGTTTTTGATTGTAAACTTGCGATATTACAGAATATAGATTTTCTGAAGAAATTGGTTTTGAGATAAATCCGTCCATCCCTGCGTCAAGATAGTTTCTGACATCTTCTTTCATTACATTTGCTGTGGTTGCAATGATTGGCACAGATGGGTTTAGCACACCAGAGGCATCTTTTCTTATCAATCTTGTCAGTTCAACCCCATCAATATCAGGCAGCATTATGTCCATGAGGACAATATCAACTGACTGTTTTTTTAGTATTTCAAGTGCTTGGGTAGCATTGTTTGCAAGTATTACCTCATGACCTCTTTTGCTTAAAAGCCTTGAGATGACTATCTGATTAAAATCATTATCCTCAACAACAAGTATCTTTAATGGCATATCAAGGATTTGCTGAATTGTTGTTTGTTCGTCCTCTTGAATCTTTTTAGATATATTAAGCGTCAGTTCAAAGATGAAGGTGCTTCCCCTGTTTACCTCACTCTGCAATGTTATCTTACCACCCATCATCTCAGCGAGTTTTTTGCATATATTTAGCCCTAATCCTGTGCCACCGTATTTTCTTGTGGTAGAGCCATCAACCTGAACAAAGGGTTCAAATATAGCAGACTGCTTTTCCTTTGGTATTCCAATACCTGTGTCTTTAACGGTAAACACAATGTTGCATTTATCTTGTGTCTTTTCTATGCATTTTACATCAACAGACACAGAACCCTCTTTAGTAAACTTTATCGCATTTCCAATCAGATTTATCAGTATCTGCTTTATCCTTACCCTATCTCCTAAAAGGTATTCAGGTAGGTTTTTGTCTATGTTTACAGTAAATGCCAAGTTTTTTTCTTTTGCTGGTTTTTCAAACAAGAGTCTAATCTCCTCAAGGAGTCTTAATATATTGAATGTTTTTTGTTCAATCTCCATCTTACCGCTTTCAATCTTTGATAAATCAAGTATATCATTTATTATCTCAAGGAGTGTGTTAGATGCACTTTTTATTATATTGAGATTCTGTCTTGTTTCATTATCGAGTGGTTTCTGTAGGGTTAGTTCTACCATACCTACTATGGAGTTCATCGGTGTCCTTATCTCATGACTCATATTTGCAAGAAACTCACTCTTTGCCTTGTTTGCTATCTCTGCCTTGTCCTTACTAATCTTTAGTTCTCTAAAGAGGTTATCAAAAGGATTTTTTAGATTAGCCCGTATAATTGACAGATAAATAAAGTAGAAAGATATTATCTTTGTAAGATGTCCTATAAAATTTTCAATTGCATATGGGTGGACATACTTTGTAAAACAAAACTCTGAAATTGTAGTTGTGGATATTGAAATGCAGAGAAAAATAAAGGTTTTTTTTTCAAAATACGACTTGTGTTTGTATAAGCCCAGTAATGATACGAGTAATATGAAGATTATTGCATACTCGCTATGTATCTTGAAATCTGTCAAACCAGTTTCAAGACTAAATGCAATAGGAAATACCTGAAAGTAAAATATTGAAGACAGTAAAACTGTTACTAATAAGAAGTTTATGAGTAGTAACAACTCAACCTTGAGGGTTTTTACCCTTAAAAAATATGGGGCAAGCAAAAGTGTAAATGCCTCAAGATATCTTGCTACAAGCCAAAGTTGAGTAGCGAGGTTTGCTGCATCGTAGCCTTGAAAGACATTCATGCCCTTATACGCAAGGGTGTGTAGCAAATCAACAAATGATACTGAAAGGTAGTTAATACCTATGAAAAGCAGATATCTGTTTGGAACATACTTTTCGGTGTTGTAGGCAATGACAAATATGCCAAATCCAATGGTGATGCTATAAAACTCGGCAAGAGAATGAAATAAAAGATAGTTTTTTGTGCTGATGTAGTAAAGTATTACAAAAGATACAAGTATTACTGCATAGAATAATTTTTTGTGAAGCATATGTTGGGTATTATAACAGATGTCAAAGGTTTTGAATTGACTAAATTATTCCACTATCATATAGCCAACAGAAGGCACTGTTTTTATGTATCTTTCTGGCTCATCAGGTGATAATTTATGCCTTAAGTGTTGGATATGGACATCAATGACCCTACTCCATGAATATATGCTTGATTCCTTGTAAAGGAATTTCCGTATATCCTCTCTGCTCGTTACCTCACCTTTTTTGTTCAGTAAGAAGCACAAGAGATTAAATTCCTTCGGAGTTAGTGTAATCTCTTTATTTGCTATCTTTACTTGTCTCTTTGCTAAATCTATCTCAATGTCTTTATGTTTCAATATATTTGCCGTGCCTCTTGTTTTAATTCTTCTTAAGCAGGCATTTATACGAGCAATGAGTTCAAGTGTCTCAAATGGTTTCACAACATAGTCATCTGCACCACTTTCAAGTCCGATAATCTTATCAGAGAGTTTATCCCTTGCAGTAAGCATTATAATAGGCAACATCATCCCTGTTTGTCTTATTTCCTTACATATCTGAAGACCATCTTTATCTGGCAAAGTGAGGTCAAGAAGTAATAAGTCAATCTGTGTTTCTGATAATTTTTTTCTGGCATCACGCCAATCTTCTGATGTATAGACATCAAACCCTTGCAGTTCAAGGTTTGCCTTTAGCACCTTGAGAATATCAACATCGTCATCAACTATGAGTATGGAGTGTCTCATCTTGAAGTATCTTTAAGGCAAAATAGAAACAGCTCCCCTTTAACCCGTCATCTCTGTCTTTTACTCCTATAATGCCGTCATGCAGTCTTATTATGCTTTTACATATTGCAAGCCCAAGACCAGAGCTGTCTTTTCTGCCCTTACCTTTATAAAATTTATCAAATATCCTTTCTTTGTCTTCAAGGTCAATCCCACTTCCTTCATCAATCACATAGGTATATAGGTGTGTTTCATCTGCATCTGTCTTGATTAAAATAGAAGAACCTTCAGGTGAAAATTTTATAGCATTGCTAATAATATTTGTGAGCACTTGTCTTATCATATCCTCATCTGCAAAAACTGGTTTACTTATTGAGGTATCAACTTTAAAGTATATACCCTTTTCTTGAGCCTGCGGGGTAAGAGAGGTTATAGTTTCATTGATTATGTTGGTGAGTTCAAGGGGTCGTATGTTTGTTTCAATCACGCCTGATTCAATCTTTTCTATGTCAAGCATAGTGTTTACCATCCTGATAAGCCTCTCACAGTTCTTTTTTATGAGTTCACAAAACTCAAGCAATTCGTTTGCAGACTGACAAGATGTGTTGATGTTTTGTAATTTTGCTGTGATAAAGTCCATTGAACCTTTGATGGTTGTAAGGGGTGTCCTTAACTCATGAGACACATCTGCTATAAAGTCAGATTTTTTCTTGTTCGACTCATCAAGTATCTTGTTGTATTGTATCAACTTCTGGTTTATCTCTTCTAACTCCTTCGTTGACTCCTTGACCTTTTCTGAAAGTTCAATATTGTGTTTACTAATCCTCTGTGCCATTGTATAAAGTGCATTGCATATATCTTCAAATTCATCTCCTGTGGTCAATCTTTTTTCTGGTATGTATCTGCCTTCAGAATAGTCATTTATGGAGTTTTTGAGTCTTTTCATTGGTATAAGCACCGTCTTTTGAAGTATCACAAATAGGATTGACATTACGCTTACTACAGTAAGGACTGCCAGTAAAATCATTGTTTTTTTGTTTTTTTCTATCTCTAACAAAGTCTTTTCAATTGGAATCATTACACTTATTGCACCTCTTACTTCACCGATGCTATAGCCTTGTTTACCATGACAGGTAAGACAGGGTTTTTCAATAAAAAGTGGTGAGACATATCTAAGATATGTAGTGTTGTTTATTCTCTCAAGATTAATTGCCTCTTTTTTGCTGCCGTTAGCAAATTCTACAAGCATCCTTTTTTCAAACTCATCCGGCTGATTTTCGGGATTTACAAGTTTTAGGCTTGTTATGTGAAACCAGTAAAGTTCCATCCCTTTTGCGTATTTAGATATCTCCTTTGTAACCATCGCAGGTGATGAACGAATGTATTTTTTACCTTGAATGTCAATGATTTCAGACTGTTCAAGATAGGGATTTGGTTTCATTGTCCCTTTTTGCTCAATAAAAATACCGCCATGGTCTGCTATCCATTGTCTTGTAATCACAATCTGCCTAAAAATTGCCCTTGCCTCATGCTCTATTTGAGCCATGATGAGTCTTTTTTGCATGGTGTAGATGATGTAAAAGGTTATCCCAAGGGCAATAGATAAAGCGACTGATAATGAAATGATGATCTTTGTAGAAAGGTTGAGCCTCATTTGCATCTATTTTATTTTAACTCATGCCGTATCCTCAAGACTAAAATAGGTAAGGCAGACATCCCTAATACCTTCAATATACTTCATCGTTTCAAGGGTATCTTTTACCTCCTGTGAGACTGACCTTTCAATGATGAAAAGAGCCTTGTTGTTTAAGGTTTCTTTTATTTCAACATCAATGCTGTTTAATCTCTCTATAACAATAGGCATCATTACCTCATCAACGGTTTCAATATAACCACTTGCAATAACCATTATTTCCTCCATAGTCTAAAGTTCATTGACTGTGTTATCTTTGAGCATGTATCTATGCACCTTCCACACATAATACAATCCATATCCCTTATTGCTTCCTTGTTTGAAGGTTTTATTTCCATATAACAAACATCATCACAAGCCCGACATTGTATGCAGGTTTTAGTATCCCTTTTTATAGTTAAAATGCTGACCTTATTAAAAACCCCATATGTTCTTCCCACAGGACAGATGACCTTACACCAAAGCCTTGGGGAAAAAAGGTCAAATACAATAAAAGACAAGAGCATGCCAAAGGAAAATAAAAAGACTGATATTTCAAAAGGCAAGTCCATGAATGCGAAATAGCCCAATGTGATAGCCCTATAAAGGTTTGTAAGATGAGAAAGATAGTTTGTAAATACAGGGATGCTGATAAGAGCCGACATTGTTAAAAAAAAGAATGCAATCAAAAAACTTATAGTCTTCTTGTTGTTGACTAACTTTTTAGATGGCTTTTTTGTCAGAAATATTCTCATTTTTTCATTCAAAGAAAAGAGCAAATCAAATGGACAAATCCATCCACAAAACGCCCTGCCAAAAAACAGATACAGGATTATTATTGGAATGACTGAAATAAATGATAATATTGTAAAGGTCTTACTGGCAAAGACAGTTTCAAGGTAGGCAAAAATGTCAAGCAGACTTATATAGGATAAAAATACAGACCCTGTTAAACTCCCAACAAGAATGTTGATATTTACAATTTGTAATAGGAACAACATCAAAATGATGAGCATTATACATCGTCTTATGATGTTATACTTGAGATATGATGATTTTGAAACTGCATTGTTTGATTGGATTTGCTGCGGTTGTATCATAGAATTATCTGTATTCTCTTTCAATGATCCTTCCCCGTGCCATTATCTCTGGTAGGTTTTTGTTGTAAACAAGGTTGTATCTTTCTTCCATAGACATTTTAAGAACCATATTGAAATTTTTATGATACTGATTTCTTATCTTCTCATACTGTCTTTTTGAAACAACCTTTATTGCAGACCCACCTAAAGGACAGTATTTTACACACAATCCGCATCCAACACACCTTTCATTTATGAAAGGCTGGTTTCCCCACTCACCATTGTAGAAATCAAAGACACTTGCTCCCAATGGACAAGCCTTACTGCAGCTTAGACATACATCCCCGTTCCATCCAAAACACAATCCTAAGTCTATTAGAGCCATCCCCATCTTGACATCTTCTTTAGCGATAGGCATGAGTGCTCCTGTTGGACAGTGTTGAGGACACTCCATACAAAGACTACAAGGGAAATCTCGCATATTTTTAACATAGGGCAAACCAAAATCAACTAAAGACGAGATGCCTCTTGACAAAGAAATGCTTGATGGAGTTAGGGCATCATACTTCATTACATGGCAAACATTTATACAAACACCACAACCTGTACATCTTGCACGAAATTGCTCTTCATTTAACACACCGGGAGGTTTAATGCGATCTTCTAATCTTATATCTGGCAGTGGTTCAAACGATTCAAGGTTTGTTTGAACAGATTTGCAGGATGATAATAAAGGCATCAGGAGGGATATTCCGAGGAACTCCCTCCTTGTCAGTTTGATATGGTTGTAACTCATTTCAAGAAATAAGGTTTAGAGACTATGAAATTTCTATGCAATTATCTTTGCCTCTACTTGTCTTTGTTTGGTTTTACCTTTGTAAATCTTTACTGAAAACATCTTATAATCCATTTGGAAACTAAATGGGTCAAAATACTCGTTCATTATCATGTTTACAAGTTTATACTCATCAAAGAAAGGAATAAAGACATAGTCATGTCTCGGACCACCTGTTGCCTTTGTTACATCCAGAACCTTTGCAGGTAGTTCTACCTTGCCTCTTCTTGATTCAATTATCACACTATCACCATTTTTTATCCCTAATTTCTTTGCCAATATCTCATTTATCTCTACATAGGCTCCCGGCACAGCACGATTTAGTTCGCTTACCCTTGTTGTCATACTGCCTGTATGCCAATGTTCAACAATCCTGCCTGTGCAAGCACCGTATGAGTAGCCCTTTGTATCGTAAATAATTAGCCTTGAACCATCAGGTTTTGTGAATTGCTCTGTGTGGTCTTGTATATCTGCAGGGCTTAGAAGTATGGTCTTTAGAGCCTTCATGTCTTTATCGGGATCACCTATTACAGAGAGTGTGGTTTTGGATACTAAGTCAAAGGGTAGGGTTGAGTTTTCATCCACTTTTTTGGGATTAAATCTCCTCTCAACATAATCAACTGTCTTGTATTTGACAAATTGTTTGCCATCAAATCTGCATGCCCACCATGGATTTGCCCATGCTACTGCCCTGCCATCAATACCGGGTGCCTTTTTACCATCAGACAGGTCTATCATCCCATTAATAAATGGGTTTGACGCATAGAAACTTGCATACCAACCATCTGGAACGAAATGACTTTTTTGGTATTCTTTGTCCGATTTCATATTGTTTATGTTTTTTTCTAACCAGTTGCCGTATATCGGGTTAAAAGACTTCATCGTAGTTAGGTATGAAGCAGTTGGTTTTTCAATGTTTGTATCATAAGGATATGCATATTGAATCCTTGATTCGTATTTGTCATATCTTGCCTTTAGGGCTGGGTCAGTGTGGACTTCAGCAGGGAAAGGAATCCGGTAACCGTGATTTCTATCAAGTAGAATCTTTCTATTCATTCCTGTAAAGTTGTAGCCTGTGCCGCCAGAAAGAGCCATTAGTTCTTCCCAGATATTTGAGCTAAATTCTCTATTCCACTCCTTTGTCTTTGCTGCCTCAATGGTCTTTTTGAGCCAATCCTTGCCGTCGTATCTTGTTGGCCAAAATTGAGATATATGCCCCTTTGGTATTAGTCCTTTTTCCTCAAGCCTTCTCATGATACAGGCAAATATCGTATGGTCTGGCATGGTGTTTCCATATGGTTCAATAACCTGTTTGATGATTTGATACCGTCTTTCAAGGTTGCCAAAGATAAACTCCTTTTCATACCAACTTGATGCCCCCAAAAATACATCAGATACCATTGTAGTAGCAGTAGGAAATGCCTCAAGGGTAATGGTTATTGGCCATGGACTTCCCTTTTGTGAAGCTGCCATTGCCAATCTATATGGCCATGAGTATGCAAGCGATTGTCCCGGATTTACACAAGCGTTTATCTGTATCTTTATCTGACCGCTTGCAAGCCTTCTAAACATCTCTTGGGTATGAGGGCCTGGCTTATCGTGTATCTTTATTTTTGATGTCTCTGTCTTTATCACATCATCTGACATGCCTATCTTTTTAAGGTAGGCAGATGCCCTATCAACCCAGAGTTTTTCTACATGTGCTCTGTGTAGTGGATTTGCTACCAGCCTTCCATAAGGCAATGCATGACAAAGTGCACCCGGTGCCCTAATACCTCCACAAGCGTTTGGTTGACCAGTGAGACTAAATGAGTGGTTACCCGGTTTTACAGTCTTACCAGTGATGAGATGAAGCATATGTAGGGTTGCATTAGTCCAAGTGCCTTGTATCTTTTGATTGACGCCCATACACCACATTGATGTCGTAATACCATCGGCAAACCACCTTGCAGCGAGTCTTATTGCCTCAGGACCTTTAATCTTCTTCCAAGTCCTTTCCTTTCTATCATATAAAAGTGGAGACTCTCCTTCAAAGATTATATCTGATACTACCTCTGGTCTATAATCAGACAAAAACTTGAGGAAAATCGCAAATCCTTTGTAAAGGTCTTTCATTATCTCTTCTTCTGAATTATACTTTTTCTTTAAGTCAGGGTAAACCTTACGCACCAAACCATCTGAATAACTCATGTCAAGTGCCTTGCCTCTTATACCGCCATATTCGGTCATTACCCAAGTCTTTTTGACATCTTCATGGATGCCAAAGTTGACATGTCTTTCAATGAACTTCTTGTCTAAATACTTCCAGTCTGCAGTAACAGTCCCTTTTTCAACATCGTATCTTACATGGTCAAGTTCGTGTGTAATGACATAGGCAATGGAGTTTAATAATGCAAGGTCTCTACCACTTGCAAACGGTAGCCACAAATCTGCAATAGTTCCAGATCGAGTCTTACGAGGATCTGCAAGGATGACCTTAATACCATCTGGGTTTTTATGCTTTATAGACGCTATCCTGTTAAAAGGTATTGGGTGTGCCTCAGCAGTGTTATTACCTATAATAAAAAAGGTATTTGCATGTCTTTTAAAATCTGGGTCTGGCACATCTAAATCATCATAGCTACCATACGGTTCATCCTTACCAAAGGCATAAAGGTAACCCACTACTGCAGATGCCATACAGGTGCGAGGTTGCCCCTCAATTGCATTATTTGCAAGCATGCCTCCACCTTTAAACGCCTTGTTCATTATATGCGTTTCTTCGGTTCCTAACTGACCACTTCCATAATATGCAACGCTGTGCTTACCATTTTCCTTAATAGTCTTTTCTATGGCATCAGCGACAAAATTAATCGCATCTTCCCATGTAACTAATACAAAGTTTTCTTTAAAATCAACCTCTGATGGTTTTAATCCCTTAGGATCTTTTGTTGTAACACCTTTTAGGACACGAGGTGACTTAACTAAATCAGGCTTGCCTGTTTGAGGATTTATCCATTCTTTTCTCACATAGGCACCTTTAGGTCTATCTTTATACATCAAAGCCTTATGCAGATAAAACCCCTTTGTGCATAGAACACCACGATTAACAGAACTTTTAGGGTCACCTTTTATAGCCAATACCTTTGTTACTTTTCCGCTTGAATCTACCTCACAGTCAGCAAGACAAGTGCATCCAACAGCACAATATCTACATTGACCAACTGGGAATGTTTTTATGTTTGCTGAAAACACTATGTCATGATGCAAAAGACCCATTGCCGTTGCAGCAGAGGCAATAGCACATGTCCTTAAAAAATCTCTTCTTGATAACTCCATAGCTTTTTACCCCCTCATTTTGCCTTAATTGTATAACTCTGTGCACCTATTTCATCACCTGCAGATGAGTAGTCTCCGTTTGATGCAACCACCATTACAGTGATGTTTGCATCTACCTTATCATTAGGTGCCTGCCATTTAAAATTCCACCTTCTTTTTTGGCTACCTTGCAGTGTATGAGTGAGTACACCATTGATAATCTGCGTATTTTTATTATCTGATATGATTATTTTCCCATTTGTAGCCTCAAGGGCAAAACCACCCTGTGCCTCCCCTTGAGCAATCAATTCACTATTGATTTGTATTGTAAGGTTATAAACCTTATTAGGTATGAAAGTCTGCGGCAGACCACTTATTGACACAATGTCTGGTTTTAACTCCCCCTGATGGCAAGTCATACAGTCAATAACTGGTGCACTGTTTGAATGACTCAATACATCGGGAAGATAGTAAAAAAGCATAATTGATACAACAAGTAATAGTAATAATACTGTTTTTTTCATAGACTTCCCTCTCTTTTTTGGTTAAATGGGCAGGGAAACTATCCCTGCCCGTTTTTGTTATTTCTTTGCTGTTTTTACTTCCTCAATTGCCTTTTCAAGAAACTTTACCCCATCAATTGATGTCTGGATTGACTCAAGGAGTGATGCCTTTGCCTGCTCGGGATTGTGGAAACCATCAGAGTTTTCAGCAGTCCACCACTCCCATTTTGTGTGTGCCTTTGTGTGAAATTTTCTTGATTCTGCAAGTTTTTCTTCAGGCACTCCTGCGTCCTTTGCCCTCGTATATGTCTTTACAAACTCAGCAAGCCAGAATTCTGCCTTACGCATCTTACCTCTAATGTAGTTTTGAATTGCCTCAATCTGATATTCTGCCTCTTTCTCACTCCAGTTTGAGTGGCATTTTAAACATGTGTCCTTCTTCATGTATTTTGAACTCTTCTGACCATGCCATGTGTATGTCTTTTTGCCATCTTTTGTCTTTACTTTTGGCATGTGGCAGTCTTTACACTCAACACCTGCCCTTTCGTGCTTGCTTCCCCAATAAACCTCTGTCTCCGGATGCTGTATCTTTGATACAAGGGCACCTGTAACCTCGTTTTTAAAGTCCCTGTATCCCTGTTTTTCAACCCATGCATCATAATCAAAGACATTCTTCCATTGGAATTCATTTGTCCTTCTGTCCGTCATTCCAATCATCTTTCCCGTTTTTAGGTCAACCACAGGATTACAATTGTATTCTACGTGACACTGTGCACACATAAGCGTGGAATCGGGTTTGTTTAAGATACCGATTGCACGATAGTCTCTAAACATGACCTTCTGCATAGTAATCTTTTTGCTCTTTTCCTTGTCATAAGGGTATGTGCCTTCTGCCCTATCAACTACTGCTTCAATGAGAGCATCACGAATGACCCTTGGATTAGTCCCATGAGGGTCATGACACTGAATACATCCCATAGGCCTATGGGCATCCCTTGCGTATTCAATCACATTTGACATCCTGTCCCACTTTGCCCTTGGATTCTTATCACCCATGTAAGCCCATTTTAGAACAAAATCGGAGGTTTTACACTGTAAGCACACTGGGTTTGCGGCAGTAAAACCTGTCCTCGCAGTGTAAGGTTTAAAGAGTTTTTGCTCATTTGTATTTGGTTCAAGATCCTTGACTATACTCCATGCAGACTTCTCAGCAGACTTTGCATCTGAAATCTTCTCCCAAGATTTAAGTTGAAATCTTCCACCATATGCCCTGTCAACTAATAACTGGTCAACAAGCATAAAGACATGACTTCTTGGCTCGGAGTGTTCTCTTGTAAATCCATGTGGCATCATGATGGCATCAAATAGAGGTGAACGACTTGTGGAGGTTGCCTTTTCTACCTTTGGTTTTGATTCAAGATTGTTGTGGACAAGGGATTCGTATTGTTCTTTGTGACATCTTCCACAATTTGATAAATCTAAATTCGTTACTGGTTTGTTCTTGAAATCAGAAAGGTGCAAGTTTGTTTCTGAGTGGCACTCTGCACAGTTTAGTTTTGAGTGTTTACCTTTTGAGTGAAAATCCTTGATATTTGAGTGGCAACCATAGCAGGTGTTTACATTGACTTGAGACATCTTTTCGTCTTTAGGTTTTGCCTTTTGAGCATCAGCAGACTTTTCAATAATTGCCATCAACAAAAAACATGCTAAAATAACCAACAGACCTATGAAACAAGCCTTCTTCATCATTTACCTCCTTTCTTTTTTATGATAAAAAATAAGACACAATCACCTCCTTTCCTTTTTTAAAAGGTTTAAAAAATTGTGTGTTTTCTGCAACAATAATATACCAATAAGTGTCTGTAAATTTTCTGTTAATTTTTGTTAATTGTAGTAAATCATGAAAAAACTGAAAGATCTACTTGATAAACTTTACAACGAATTTGATTTTACCAGTCGGATGTCCTTTGACCCTATTCAGTTTCCAAAGAGATATAGCAGAGATGAGGATATAGAGACATCCGCTCTTATTTCTTCATGTCTTTCTTATGGTCAGGTGAATGTGTTTATGCCTGTGATAGAAAAACTCTTAAGTATCTGTGGCAACAGCCCTTATGACTTTTTGATTGATTTGAGATTGGATAGGCATAAGAGATTGTTTAACAAAATGAGATATCGTTTTAATGATACCGATGACCTAATCTGTCTTTTTTACTGCATTAGTGAAATACTCAAAAGACATAAAACCCTAAAATCACTTTTTATATCAATATTTAATAATAAAGACAAAGATATCCTTCTATCATTGGAGTCGTTTGTTGATGAGTTTTTGTCAATAGATACAACGGTTGTTTATGGAATCAATATAAAACCTGTTGGGTTTAGACAACTCTTACCATCACCAAAAGGCAAAAGTCCTTGTAAAAGATTAAACCTCTTTTTAAGGTGGATGGTCAGGGATAAGGACATAGATTTCGGACTTTGGGATGAAATTCCAAAAGATAGGTTGATTATCCCTCTTGATACACATATTGCAAGGATTTCAAGGTGTTTAGGATTGACAAAGAGGCATTCAGTTGATATCAAAACAGCACTTGAGATTACTGAAAGTCTCAAAAAACTTGACCCTTATGACCCTTTAAAATACGACTTTGCACTATGTCATTTAGGGATATCAGGCAATTGCAATAAGAAACATTGTTTTAATTGTAGTATCAATGAGATATTATAAGTTTCTTAATAAATATTTTAGGTTAATCCCTTTTGCTTTAAAAAACATCTTGTTGACTATAACTATGAAATATGTAACAATATAAGTCTTTACTATAATAAGAAATGGTTGCGCCTGTAGCTCAGTAGGATAGAGCAACTGCCTTCTAAGCAGTGGGTCAGGGGTTCGAATCCCTTCAGGCGCGTATAAACCTCCACACCTGACAATTAGTTACATAACAACAATTTTCTTCTCTTTTATTGTAAAATAAGAAAACATCAAAAAAGGACTTTTATATGGCTAACGAGACAGTATTGGTAGTTGACGATGAATCTGCCATAAGAGATACATTAGCAGATATCATAAGTGATGAAGGGTATTCGGTTATTACTGCCTCTACAGGACAAGAGGCACTAAATATCATACAAGAAAACCCACCTGATATCATCCTGTTAGATATTTGGCTTAACGACATGGACGGATTAGAGATGTTGCCATTAATAACGCAAAAGAACACTGAGTCTATCGTTATAATGATATCAGGACACGGCAATATTGAGACGGCAGTCAAGGCAATTAAATTTGGTGCTTATGATTTCTTGGAAAAGCCTCTTTCTATTGATAAGGTAATTCTAACACTAAACAGGGCATTAGAAAGACGAAGACTTGAAAGGGAAAACAAACATCTCAAATCCACAATATTAACAAGCTCAACTCTCATTGGAAATTCACCCCCGATGCAGAGGGTTAAACAGCAGATTGAGTTAGCAAGTAAGAGCAATAGTAGGGTGCTTATACTTGGAGAAAGTGGCACTGGAAAAGAGATAGTTGCACGGTTATTGCATGAAAAAAGTAACAGGGCAAGTTTTCCTTTCATAGAGGTAAATTGTGCTGCAATACCTCATGAACTAATAGAAAGTGAGTTGTTTGGTCATGAAAAAGGTGCTTTCACAGGGGCGTCAGAGAGGAAGATAGGTAAATTTGAATTAGCACACAGAGGCACACTCTTTTTAGATGAAATAGGGGATATGAGCTTGCAAACACAGGCAAAGGTCTTAAGGGTGATAGAGACCCAGTTTTTTCAAAGGGTTGGCGGTAATAAAAATATAAGCGTTGAGGTAAGGATAATATCTGCTACTAATAAAGACCTTCAAGAAGAGGTTAGAAAACAAAAGTTTAGAGAAGACCTTTTTTTCAGGCTCAATGTAATCCCAATCCAAATACCCCCCTTAAGAGAAAGGAGAGAGGACATACCCGATTTAATAAACCATTTCATGAGGAAATATCAATTAGAAAGTGCTGTAAAACCAAAAACATTTACAAAAGAAGTTATAAATTTATTTAAACAATACGACTGGCCAGGCAATGTAAGAGAACTTAGAAACGCTGTTGAGAGGATAATGATTATGACTCAATCGGATGTTATATCTAACGAACACATTGAGAACCTTGGTCTCTTTGGTAATAACCTTGCTGTAAGGGATGATAGCCTTTTTGGATATAAGACGCTCAAGGAGGCAAGGGATGCGTTTGAATGTGAGTTTATAAAGAAAAAACTTATTGAAAATCACTGGAACATCTCAAGGACGGCTGACTCTATTGACATTGAAAGAAGCAACCTTCATAAAAAGATTAAGGCTTACAATATAACTATACAGGATTAAGATGGGTAATATAGTCGCTATCGTTGGTCAGCCCAATGCAGGCAAAACAACATTGTTTAATAGACTGTTAAAAAGGTCACAGAGAAAGGATGTTTTACTTGCAATCACTGACAAAACACCCGGAGTAACAAGGGATAGGAATTACGGGCAGGCAATAATTGACGGTAAAGAGGTTGTATTTGTTGACACAGGAGGTTTTTTATCTGAAACATTAGATGACGACAATGCAAAAATCAATGAGCAGGTAAAAGAACAGGCGATGCTTGCAATAGATGAGGCTCATCTTGTCATTCACCTTTTAGACAGCAAATCTGGTCTGACACCAACTGATATTGAACTATCAAAGATCTTTAGAAGACTCTCCAAACCTTTTTTAACAGTTGCAAATAAGGTTGATAGCAAGGAAGGAGAAAAAAACATCCTTGAGTTTTATGCTTTAGGTGTTGATGAGATAATCCCGATTTCTGCCCTTTCAGGTTACAACATAGACTATCTTGAGGAAAAGATATGCCAAATCGTAACCCCATCAGAACCCAAATCAACACTTGATTTACCAAAGATAGCGATTGTTGGAAGACCTAATACCGGGAAATCAACGCTAATAAATAACCTTCTTGGCAAGAATAGGTTGATAGTTGATAGTAGTCCGGGGACAACCAGAGATCCAATTGACACCATTGTTAGATTTTATAATAGACCCTATCTACTCATAGACACAGCAGGTATAAGAAGAAAAACAAAGGCATCTCAGATAGAAAGATATGCAATTATGAGGGCAATAAAGTCTATACAAAGAAGTGATATTGTAGTATTTCTCCTTGATGCCATTAGTGGTGTAGTTGATTACGACCAAAAAATAGGGGGGATTATTAGTGATTTTCAAAAACCCTTGATATTATTAGTAAACAAGTGGGATCTTGTAGATAACCCAGAGGAGTATTTTAAGAGGTATAATGAAATTATTAGGGAAAAATTGTGGTTTCTTGACTATGCCCCAATCCTTACTGCATCTGCTCTTACAAAAAAGAGGATAACCAATATATTCTCCCTAATAGACAATGTCCTTGAACAATCTAAGTTGAGGATTGCAACTGCTGAGTTAAATACCCTAATAAGACAAAATAAGGCGATATTACAACAGGTTGAGGATACTGCCAGTGGCTTAAAGGTGCTTTACATGACTCAGGTCTCGGTCTCACCACCACATTTTGTAATCTTCATAAACAAAAAGAAACCTATTAAAAAGCAATACATAAGGTTTTTTGAAAGGATGATTAGACAAAGGTATGGCTTTGTAGGGTGTCCGATAGTAATAACTGTGAAAACAAAAGGTGAAAATTAGCAAATGTTTTGTGTTAGAATATACTGAATTTTAATTTAGAAATTAGGAGGAATTAAGTATGCAAAAGATACTTGTTGCACATGATGGCTCAAAATCATCTGATAAGGCATTAAAAAGGGCAGTAGAATTAGCCCTGAAATTTAATTCTACATTAACGGTTCTTGCAGTTGTGCCAGAGCTTTATCTCACCGAACTTTCAGAAGGCGATAAACAAAAGATTTTTAATTCTTTATCAAAAGAAACATCAGATGCAATGGAAAAGATAAGGAAATCTTTATCGGGTAAATCCATTGAGGTAAAAACCCTTGTAAGACAAGGAGACCCTGCCGAAAAGATACTTGAAACAGCCCAAAAGATGAAGGCAGATGTTATTGTTACTGGTTCTCACGGCAGGCATGGGACAAAGAAATTTTTGATGGGTAGTGTTTCATCAAAGGTTGTTGACTATTCAAAGTGTCCGGTCCTTGTTGTTAAATAATAATCTGCTTGATGGGTTTTACAATTGCCCTTGCAGGTAAGGGTGGTACTGGTAAGACAACAGTAGCTGCCTTAATCATTAAGTATCTAAAAAGACACGGTAAGACTCCTATACTTGCAGTTGACGCAGATAGCAATGCATGTTTAAACGAGGCATTGGGACTTGAGGTTCATACAACAATAGGGCGTATTAGAGAACAGTCTTTAGATTCTATTAGGTCAAGCAATGAAAGATTAGGCGGAATGTCTATTGAACAATTGTTTGAGTATCAGGTGCAACAATCAATTGTAGAATCCGATGGACTTGACTTGATAGTTATGGGGAGACCTGAAGGTCCTGGATGTTATTGTGCAGCAAACAACATCATAAGAAAATACACTGATTTACTATCCCAAAAATACCCATATATAGTCATTGACAATGAGGCAGGGATGGAACATCTAAGCAGAAGGACAAATACGGATGTTGACATCTTAATGCTCGTAAGTGATGCAACTATAAAAGGGATTATGACTATGAATCGGATAAACGATCTGATAAAAGAACTAAATCTAAAGGTAAAAAGGGTATTTCCAATCGTCAACATGGCAGATTCAAACCAGTTTGATTTGTTGTCACAGAAGGCAAAGGAATATGGTTTTAATGACATTAGATTCATCCCTAAAGACAATATCATTTCAGAGTATGACATCAAAGGCAGACCGATTATACAGATACCTGAAGATTCCGTTAGCTACTTAGCCGTAAAAAACATCTTGGATTGTGCTGACCTGCCGTCATCTTAAACTACAAGATGATGATTTTATTTCCTCTTAAATGATTATGAAAGTCGCAAATCTCAAACTTAGCACCAAGTTTTCCCTTGCTGTTGGAGTTATTCTCTTACTCTTTTGCACGACCTTTTCTATTATCCTTTACTATTATCTTAAAAATCAGGTTTTAACCGATGCAGAAGAGAAGACCATGATAATTATGAGTCAGATTAGATCAGTAGGTGCTTATGTGAGGGAAACATTAAGACCAGCAATGTTTGAGACCCTATCCAAATTTGGAGCAAGTGATAAAATTATCATAGAAGCTATGTCCACTACACATGTAAGTCTTCAGGTTATGGCGAGGTTTAAAAAAGAGGTTGAAGACTACGGTTTTGCAAGGGTTTCTGAAAATCCTATGAACCCAAATAACAAGGCTGACGACTTTCACCTTGCTATGATCAATTATTTTAGCAGAAACAAGAATGAAAAACTTTGGAAAGGTATCATAAATACAGAGGAAGGCAAACGACTCTTTACCGTTAGACCAATAATCATGGAGTATGAATGTCTTAGATGTCATGGCAACCCTCATGATGCACCGAAAGAATTATTAGTTAAATACGGCACTTCAGGTGGTTTTTACAGAAAGGTAGGGGATGTCATAGGCGTTGAATCAGTTTCGTATGTTTTAGATAGGGATTTGGCAAATGTAAAAAGGATTGCATTTGATACCTTCTTTTTTGGACTGTCAACATTGGGGATATTGTTTTTGGCTTTACAATCAACCTTTGTTCACCTCGTAACTAAACCATTAAACAATCTTGCAAGGACATTCAAAGATATTGTTGAAGGCAAAGAAAAACTTGGCAGTGAAATACCAAGTAGTAGAACGGATGAAATAGGTGAGTTGACTAATTCATTTAATATTTTGTCACGACATCTCTATGAGGCAGAAGAAAAACTAAAAAAGGCTGCTACATTGGAAAAGCAGATGATGGAAACCGAAAAACTTGCCTCTCTTGGACAACTATCTGCTGGCATCGCACATGAAATCAACAATCCTTTAGGGGGGATGAGATTGTGCTTTAACAATCTTATTGAGTCTAATATGGATGAACAGAGCAGACAATTACACATCTCAACAATAAATTCTGGGTTTGACAGGATACAAAGGATCACTAAGCAGTTGTTGGATTTTGCAAAGGGTTCACCCTTAAGTATGAAGATGATTTCTATATGTAAGGTTATGGACAATGTCTTGCAACTGTCAAGTTATCTAATATCAAAAAAATCACTGAAAATAGTCAAGGAGTTTGATGAAAACATCCCACTAATCAATGCAGACAGTAACAAATTAGAACAGGTATTTTTAAACTTGATAATCAATGCAATACACGCAACTGACACACAAGGTATCATTACTGTTAGATGCTGGAAGGAAGACAACTATTGTTTTGTCTCGGTCTCTGATACCGGTAAGGGTATCCCTGAAGGTATTAGGTCAAAGATATTTGATCCGTTTTTTACTACAAAAGGTGTTGAACAGGGAACTGGTCTTGGTCTAACAGTAGCAAAATCTATCATTGAGCAGCATAAAGGTGATATTACCTTTGAGACATCTGAAAAGGGCACCACTTTCTTTGTAAAACTTCCAATATAATGGCTAAACAAATACTCATAGTTGAAGATGACCCTATCATGAGGCTCGGTATGGAGCATTTCTTGAGGTCTCGTGGATATGAGATAATGACATGCACAGACGGCAAGGAAGCCATTGAATTAATTGATAAAATGTCTTTTGACATCATTATCTCTGATCTAAAGATGCCTTACTATGACGGTTTTGAGGTGCTAAAAAGGGCAAAAAGTGTTCAGCCGCATGCATATTTCATTATTATCACGGCATATGCAGATATTAAAGATGCTGTAGAGGCGATAAGACAAGGTGCTTTTGACTACATTGCAAAACCTTTTTCAAACGAGGAGTTGTTGATTGCAATAGAAAAATGTCTTCACTTCCAAAAACTTGAAAATGAGATTTCCCAACTTAAAGAAACCCTTAAAGAAAAGGTTGTGTTTGAAAACATCATAGGGGTAAGTCCGCAGATGCAACAGGTATTTAAGCAGATATCCTCTGTGGCAGTTACAGATGCACCTGTTTTGATACAAGGACAGAGTGGCACAGGTAAGGAACTTGTTGCCAATGCAATACACAATCTAAGTAAGAGGGCAGATAAGATTTTAGTGAAGATTAACTGTGCTGCTATTCCTGAAAACCTGTTTGAATCCGAACTATTTGGGTATGAAAGGGGTGCCTTTACAGGTGCTACTAAAACAAAGATTGGAAAGATTGAATATGCCCATGAAGGCACAATATTTTTTGATGAAATAGGCGATATCCCCCTTTTTTTACAACCAAAGTTATTAAGGCTCCTTGAGGATCATTCTATCACAAGGTTAGGAGATAACAGAGAGATAAAGGTTGACATCAGGATGATATATGCAACAAGTAAAAACCTAAAAGACCTCGTTTCTAAAGGTTTGTTTAGAGAAGACCTTTTTTATAGGATAAATATCGTCCCTATAACCCTACCACCTTTAAAAGAACGCACTGAGGATATACCTTATTTGGTTGACTACTTTTTAAGGCAATTTTGTAAAAAATTCAATAAGCCTAATCTAAAGATATCCCCACATGCCTTTGATGTGTTGATGTCTTACAGTTATCCCGGTAATGTAAGGGAACTAAAACATGCAATAGAAAGAGCCGTTATACTTGCCCAATCAGATACAATAAATGTGCAAGACCTACCTCAAGAGATGAGGATAACGGGTAATATTGAAGCATCATGTATGTCTGAGCATATACCTCTTGAGCAAAGCATCAAGTGTTTTGAAAAGCAAAAGATAATAATAGCATTAAGAGAAACAGGTGGTAAAAAGATAGAGGCTGCAAAACTACTTGGTATAAGCAGAAAGGTCTTGTGGTCAAAGATAAAAGAGTATGGTATAGATGAGTTCTTCAGCCTTTCTCAGCAATTAGAAGAAGACTGATTCCCTATCCTGATTTGTTACCATTTCGTAACATAAAAAGATATCTGATGTTACTCGTTGGTATCATTCCCTCTACATCTGATGTCTTAAAACCAAAATAAAACAGAGAGATATGTATTAGGTATTGCTTTTGCATTTTTTACATGAAGAAAAAAAATTCTATGGAGGAGGACTATGAAAAGACTGTTTGTGTGTTTAGTTGTAGGGTTGTTTGTTTTGGGTCTTTTGGGTGTGGCAAATGCTCAATGGCCACCTGATGTGATGGCAAAGGTCAAGCAGTACAAGGAATTGGCAGATCAGAAAAAAGACATGCCTAAAACTATTGAGGGTGTTAACTTGATCACCGGTAAGGAACTGAAAAAATGGATGGATCAGAAAAAGCAATTTATCTTAGTTGACAACAGGGTGAAAGAACAATATGATGCTGAGAGGATTAAGGGTGCAAAGTGGTTTTTAGCAGATCATCTACTTGCAGACCCCAAAATGGCTGATCAGTTCAAAAAGGATGATGTCATAGTCTTTTATTGAAACGGCGTTCAGTGCTGGAGGTCTCCAGCAGCAGTTGTAATGATGAAACACCTTGGCTACAAGAATCTCTACTGGTATAGAGAAGGACTACCAGATTGGAAAAAGGAAAAGTTCCCTACTGAATAATTGTGATAAAAAGGGCTTGTATCAGAAAAAGAGGCAAGCCCTTTAAGTTTGTTTAAACCATTTAATTATTAACAATGGAGGTTTTATGGCAGAAGACAAGGCAAGTAAAGAATGGGAGGAAAAGGCAAAAAGTACCTTTTCAGCAGAGCGCAAAGAAGATTTCGTGGTGTTGGTGTTAGCTGCAATAACTGTTGTATTGGTGATGACTGGTGCAATTGGACCAAACTTTTTTAAATCACTATTCTTTTAAATGGAGGGATAAAACATGGGAAGTGGTGGAGGAATTGGTGTATCCTATGAATTAAAGAACCTACCTGCAATGCTACCAGGGTTGATATTGTGTATCTTCCTTGGCTGGCTTGCACTTCAATGGGACCACACGATGAGTGAATATAGAAGGGCATATGGAGAGGCAAAGAATATCTTAAAACCATTTCAAGAACTTGGAAAGCCTATACCAACTTATGAAGAATATAAGGCGAAGAAGGAGGATGCTTATAAAGGGGCTATGACCCTTTTTCAGATGGGTATAGAAAAAAAGAAACCTTCAAAACCTTATATGTTGCAAAAAGAAGACTATGATTATGTTGCAACAAATAAAGACATACCGACAAAATTTGTTTTAGGGGAAAGGGTAAATCAATTTCAACTTACTTATGTTGCCGTGCTACTTTTAGGTGGCATGTTGATAAGAAATACTGTTGGTGTTCCAAAGATATTTCAGGCTGGAACTGTTGCAGCAAGACCACTAATTAAACCGGGTATTATTATCCTTGGTGCATACTACATGTGGTCTGATGTTTTAAAGGTTGGTGCGATTGGGCTCTTTCTTGTTGTGTTGTTCGTTTTAGGAACTCAAATAATGATATCTGTTTGGGGTAGAAGATCTAATGTGGATGATGGACTTTCAGGATTAATGGGTGCTGGAGTGGGTGTATGTGGTGTGTCAGCCGCTGTGGCAGCTGCACCTGTTGTAAATGCAAAACCCAGAGACTTCTTTTATGCAATAGGCACGATACTATTATTTGGAACGCTTTGTCTGTTTACATTCCCATACATTGGAAAGGCGCTTGGAATGAGCCAGCCGATATTTGGTGCATGGTGTGGGACTGCTATTTTAAATACTGCCCAACTTGTAGCAGCAGCTTCATGGTATGGTCATGAGGCACTTCTTACAGCAAATATAATCAATATTGTTAGGGTAGGTTTTATACCAATAATCGTTATGTGGGCAATCTACTACTATGTTATCAGACCTGCTAAACAAGCAACCGGTGAGGCTCAAAAACTCAACGCTTGGCAGGTTATCAAGGAAAAATTCCCCATATTTGTATTTGGATTTTTCATAATGGTTACCTTAAACGAGGCAGGGTTTTTCACGAAGGATCAGGCAAGGATACTCGGTAGCGACTTGCTAAAGATTTGGTTTGCAATTGGCTTTGCAGGGGTTGGTCTTAATATTGCGTTTGATGATTTAAGAAAGGCAGGAGGTAAGGCATTTGTAATAGGTTTCTCATCAGCATTATTAAAGGCAGTACTGTCAGCTGCCGTAATTATGGCAATTGGTGAAGAAGTATTTAAGGTAAAAGGATAACAGGTTTCAAAAAGGGGCTATTAGAAAGTAGCCCCTTTTTTATCTAATGAAAAAAATCCTACTCTGCACAGATAACGAACCTCAAAGCCAAAGGGCTGAAGACTGTGCAATATTAATTGCCAAGGCACTCTCCTATGAGATAACTGCAATTCATGTCGTGGATCCCTTCCTAAAAAAATTTACTAATGAAATCTATGCAGTCAATAGGGATGAGTGCAGACTATATCTTGATAGGGAATTAACAAATGAGGGGGAAATAGCCCTTAAAAGATTTTTTGATAAGTCAAATCTTGAAGGTTTGCAAACGACAATCATCTTGAAAAATGGAGACCCTGAAGAGATTATAATGTCAGAGATACAGACTAATGAATACGAGTTTTTGGTAATGGGTGCAAAGTTACTGAAAGGGTGGAAGGAAAGATTTGAATCCTACAAACTGTCAGAGAGAATCTTTAAAAAGTCACCAATTTCAATGATATTTGTAAGATAGTGCAAGAATTTATTTGCTCCATATCATTAGTTGCAAAAATAGATGAGGTATTTAAGTGTTTTTGTAACATGCCAATATTATTTGCTCTTAATCCTCAATGGGAAGTGAGGTCTTTAGAAAAGATAGATAACATTAGATGTGGTATTAACTTTTCACTTAAAATAAGGTATGACCGCACTAATGAGGACAACGAATTTAAAGTTAGTATAGAAGATTTTAATGAACCCAATCACATTTCTATAAATCTTGCCTCTGATAAACCACGAAGGATTACATTCAATCTGTCTCAAGAGGGGGATAGAACTACAATACAATTTATTGAATCAAGACAATATGATTTTTCAAATGAAGAAAAGAGAGAACTCATTTATTGGCTCAAGAGTATAGGGAACTACCACTTGATATGTAAGAGCAAAACACCTTGGGGTAGAGTATGGAGGTGGTTTATTGATAGATTTTGGTTAAAGATGTCTCCTGCAGGAAGAAGGTTTGTATTCTTGGTTGTTGTATTTGAGATCGTTACAGTATTACTATTGGTAGTTTTTATCATCTTCAAGATGTTTTTTTAAAAGTAT
Organism: Thermodesulfovibrionales bacterium; assembly: GCA_026415695.1. Lineage (GTDB taxonomy): Bacteria > Nitrospirota > Thermodesulfovibrionia > Thermodesulfovibrionales > Dissulfurispiraceae > DUZI01. The sequence continues at coordinate 47,173 of JAOAGP010000090.1, forward strand.
TTTCAGGGTGTTAGATAGGTTCTTTTGTGTTATTTCAAAACATAACCCTTTTCACAGTTTTCTATTTTGTGTTACCTTAATTGTATCTACTAAAATCAAAAGGATTCTTAAATTTTCTTTTTAAAAAGGTGATTAGATGAAAAAGAGATTAAAGGTATTATTTGTAGCATCAGAAGCAGTGCCGTTTGCAAAAGAAGGTGGACTTGGAGATGTTGTAGGAACTCTCCCAAGATTTCTTAAAAGATTAGGTCATGATGTCAGGGTAGTTATTCCAAGATATTATAAGATTGACAGAGATTTTTATAAGTTACAACTACTTCCATATTCTTTAGGTGTACCAATGGGGATTATTGGCACATTGTGGGCTGGGGTTTATGAAGGTAAACTACCAAACTCTGAAGTGCCAATTAACTTCATTGAATTTGAACAATATTTTGGCAGGGATGGACTTTACAATGATACAAATGGACAAGGCTTTTTAGATAATGACAATCGTTTTGTATTTCTTTCAAGGGGAGCAATTGAATTGGCAAGGATGATTGGTTTTGCTCCTGACATTATTCATGTGCACGATTGGCAGACCGCTATTATCCCAGTTTATATAAATACAATTTACAAACAGGATGAGACGGTTGGCAAAGCTGCAACAGTCTTAACGATACACAACATGCAGCATCAAGGCGACTTTTATGCAGGTTTAATGGATGTTCTTGGGGTAGGATGGGAACACTTTAATTTTTTAGAGTTGGAGGCATTCAATAAGGTAAATCTCTTAAAAGGAGGTATTTACCATGCAACCTTGCTTACAACCGTAAGCAAGACATATGCACAAGAGATACAAACCCCGTATTATGGATATAGGTTAGAAGGGGTTGTAAGGGAAAGGGCGAAGGATTTATATGGTATCCTCAATGGCGTGGATTATGAGGAGTGGAATCCAGAGACCGATAAGTATATAGTAGCCAATTATTCACACGACAACCTTGAGGGGAAACTGTTGTGTAAGTCTGATTTGCAAGAAACTATGGGTTTACCTAAAAGACAAGATGTGCCAATCATTGGACTTGTATCTCGACTCGTTTATCAAAAGGGCATTGATGTTTTTGCTGAGGCAATCCACAGACTTTTAGGGCTTGACATACAAATAGTCATGTTAGGAACAGGTGAACCATGGACACACTTTTTCTTTCCTGATATGGCAAACAAACACCCTCAAAAATTTGCCTGCAAGATTGGATACAACAACTCATTAGCCCATAAGATAGAGGCTGGGGCTGATTTCTTTTTGATGCCGTCAAGATTTGAACCGTGTGGGTTAAATCAGATGTATAGTTTGAGATATGGAACACTACCTATAGTAAGGGCTACTGGAGGACTTAACGATACAGTTGAAAACTTTAATGAAGATACCCTCGAAGGAACAGGTTTTAAATTTTACGACCTTACAGCAGATGCTATTTTCAATACTGTGGGGTGGGCTGTGCACACTTACTACAACAATAAAAATGCAATGGATACACTCATAAAAAGGGCTATGCAGAAGAGATTCACTTGGGAGGATTCTGCGAAACTGTATGAGGATTGTTATTATAAGGCTGTAAAGGCTAAAAGGGGATAAAATCTTTAGGAGGTTTGATAGATGTTTATAAAGAGAGAGGTTGGTTTTTTATGTAGAGGTGAACATGGCAATCCTCACAGTGTATTAGGGATGCATTTTATAGAGGATAAAACAATTATTAGGGCTTTTATGCCTGAAGCAAAACAGGCATGGATAATAAAAGACCCTCCATCTGATGATGGTATTTATGAGATGCAAAAGGTATATAGGGTGGGCTTTTTTGTGTATAAATCTGAATCAAAAGAGATATTTAGATATAAAATAAGGATTCTTACACATTGGGATGAGGTAAGGGAATTTTACGACCCGTATTTCTTTAAGCCTTCTTTGATTACAGACTTTGATTTATACTTGATAGGAGAGGGGACACATTATAAGATATTTGATAAATTAGGTGCACATGTTGTTGAAATGGATGGTATTAAAGGTGTGCATTTTGCAGTATGGGCTCCAAATGCAACAAGGGTTAGTGTGATAGGGGATTTTAATGGATGGGATGGCAGAAGACATCCTATGAGCAAGCGTTCAACAATCGGGGTATGGGAATTGTTTATCCCCGGACTTGACGAAGGAGCACTTTATAAATTTGAAATTAAAACGATTTTTAGTAACTACCTTGAGCAAAAGGCAGACCCCTATGCCTTCAAAACGGAGCTAAGACCCAAAACTGCATCAATAGTCTATAACCTTACAGATAAGTATCAATGGAATGATGATTCATGGCTAAAAAAGAGGGCTGCGACTAACTGGTTTGAATCACCAATAACAATCTATGAGGTTCATTTAGGTTCATGGATGAGAAGATCAGAAAATGAAAACGATGTCTACAATTATAGAGAAATAGCAGACAAATTAATACCTTATATCAAGGAGTTAGGATATACACATGTTGAGTTGTTGCCTGTGTCAGAGCATCCATTAGATGCGTCTTGGGGATATCAAGTTACTGGATATTATGCACCTACAAGTAGGTTTGGAGAGCCTCATGATTTTATGTATTTTGTGGATAAATGCCACCAAAATGATTTAGGGGTGATTGTAGATTGGGTGCCTGCTCATTTTCCAAAAGATGGTCACGGACTGCGTTTTTTTGATGGCACAGCCTTATACGAACACGAAGATCCCAGAAAAGGTGAGCATAAAGATTGGGGGACTTTGATATTTAACTACGGGAGAAATGAGGTCAGGAATTTCTTGATTGCAAATGCACTGTTTTGGTTACATTACTATCATATTGATGGTTTAAGGGTTGATGCGGTAGCCTCAATGTTGTATCTTGACTATTCAAAGCAAGAAGGTGAATGGATACCCAATAAATACGGAGGTAGGGAAAACCTCGAGGCTATAGAATTCATAAAGCAATTCAATGAGGTAGTCCATAGGGAATTTCATGGTATCCTGACCATAGCAGAGGAATCAACATCTTGGCCAAGTGTCTGTAAACCGACCTATTTAGGTGGATTGGGATTTTCAATGAAATGGAATATGGGGTGGATGCATGACACACTTGATTACTTCACCAAAGATCCTATTTTTAGAAAGTATCATACATACGATTTGACCTTTAGTTTGATTTATGCCTTTACTGAAAACTTCATCTTGTCTTTTTCTCATGATGAGGTCGTTTATGGTAAAAAATCATTGCTTAATAAAATGCCAGGCGACCTATGGCAAAAGTTTGCAAACCTGCGAGCTTTATATGGATATATGTATGGACACCCCGGGAAAAAATTGTTGTTTATGGGTGGTGAGTTTGGACAGTGGGATGAATGGTGCTTCTTTAGAAGCCTTGATTGGCATCTTCTTGAATACGAGCATCATAAAAAACTCTTAAAGTATGTGCAAGACCTCAATAACATATACAGGTCTGAACCGGCAATGTATGAGGTAGATTTCAAACCTAAAGGATTTGAATGGATAGATTTTCATGATCATGACAACAGCATTGTTTCATTTATTAGAAAGGCAAAAAATCCTCATGATTTTCTTGTTTTTGTCTTTAACTTTACACCTATTCCAAGAGAGGATTATGTAATTGGTGTACCATATGATGGATTTTATAAAGAGTTATTAAACAGTGATTCAGAGATATATTTTGGTAGCAATTTGGGTAATGCTGGTGGTGTCTTTGCTGAATACCGACATAGTCATGGCAGACCTTTTTCTATAAAGGTATTGTTGCCACCTTTGAGTATGTTAATCTTTAAAAAGGTATAAGTTTGACAACATCATTCATTACAAATTAATATCAATATATATATATATTTAACAATTAAGAGGTGTGCGATGATATTTGATAGATTTACTGAAAGAGGCAGGAAGATTATCATATATGCAAGAGAAGAAGCCGAGGCAAGAAACAACGATTATTTAGGAACAGAACACATACTTTTAGGTCTCATAAGGGAAGAAGACAGTATTCCTTGTATCATCATCAAAAAAATGGGTATCAATATTGACGATATAAGGTTTGAAGTCAATAAGACATTGGGTAATCAAGGTGGTAATATACTTACCTTTGGAAATATTCCATTTACACCAAAGGCTAAAAAGGTCATAGAATTGGCGATTGAGGAGGCTCACCTTTTAGGACATTCTCACATAGGCAGTGAACACCTATTGTTAGGACTGCTTAGAGAAGACGAGGGTATTGGTGGTAAGATTTTAAGGAGATTTGGTGCGAGTTTACTTTCTGCGCGGCAGTTAACAATAAATATAGGTATAAAACCTCAATACAACAATCCACAACAAAAAGAAAGAAAGAAATCAAATACACCAACCCTTGATGAATTTGGTAGAGACCTTACTCAATATGCAATAGAAGGCAAATTAGACCCTGTAATCGGCAGAGAAGACGAGATTGAAAGGATAATACAGATACTCGGTAGGAGGCTAAAGAATAATCCAGCAATAATAGGTGAGCCAGGTATCGGCAAGACTGCCATTGTGGAAGGTTTAGCCCAAAGGATAGTATATGGGGATATTCCAGATAACCTGATTGGTAAACGGATAATAACATTAGACTTGGGCTTACTTATTGCAGGAACCAAATACAGAGGTCAGTTTGAAGAGAGACTCAAGAATATAATGAAAGAGATAGTATCATCAGAAAATGTGATACTCTTTATTGATGAACTTCATACAATCATCGGTGCTGGTGCAGCTGAAGGGACAGTAGATGCATCAAACATGCTTAAGCCAGCACTTTCAAGAGGGGAGATACAATGTATTGGAGCTACAACTCCTAACGAATACAGAAAATACATTGAAAAAGATGGGGCACTTGAAAGGAGATTTCAACCCATATTCGTTGAACCACCAACCATTGAGATAACTTGCAACATACTTCATGGCATTAAATCAAGATATGAAAGCCATCATAAGGTCAAGATAACAGACTCTGCTATTGAGACAGCAGTTTCACTTGCGGATAGATATATAACTGATAGATACCTGCCTGACAAAGCCATTGATGTTATAGATGAAACAGGTTCTCGTTTAAGGATGAAGAGAAATACCACTCCACAACATATTCGTGAACTTGAGATGAGGATAATTGCCTTGTCAAAGGAAAAGTTGATATACCTAAAACAACACAACATTGAGATGGCACAACAACTAAAAGCTCAAGAGGAAAGGCTCAAAAAGATTTATGACAACGAATACAGAAGTTGGAAAGAACAACATGAAAATGATATCCCTATAGTAACAGAAGAAGATATAGCCTATACTGTATCTAAGATGACAGGCATCCCACTATTTAAGATAGAAGAGACCGAAACTGAAAAACTACTCAATATGGAGTCGCACCTTCACAAGAGGATTGTTGGTCAGGAAGAAGGGATTAGGAGCGTTTGTAGGGCTATAAGGAGGTCTCGTTTAGGTCTAAAAACAAAAAACAGACCTATTGGCTCCTTTTTCTTCTTAGGTCCTACAGGGGTTGGCAAGACAGAACTTGCAAAGACACTCGCTCAGTTTATTTTTAATGATGAAAACGCCTTAATCAAGATTGATATGTCTGAATACATGGAAAGGTTTACTGTATCAAGACTAACTGGTGCACCTCCGGGATATATTGGATACGATGAAGGAGGTCAACTTACTGAAAAAATAAGGAAAAAACCTTACTCTGTTGTCCTATTTGATGAAATAGAAAAGGCACACCCAGATGTCTATAACATCCTTTTGCAGATACTTGATGAAGGGGTTATTACTGACAATGTAGGAAGGAAGATTGATTTTAAAAACACGATTATAATCATGACCTCAAATTTAGGTGCAAGGGTCATTGAAAAGAACACTCCTCTTGGATTTACTAAATCGTCATCAGAGGAATCGTATGAAAAGATGAAGTCCCATGTCTTGTCAGAACTTAAAAAACACTTTAATCCAGAGTTTATAAACCGAGTAGATGAGATTATCGTATTTCATCAACTCAACAGAGAGCACCTTTTGTCTATCATAGACCTTTTAATTCAGGAGACAAATGCAAAATTGTCAACCATTGGTATTACCATAGATGTATCAAGAGAGGTCAAGGAGTGGATCCTTGACAAATATTACCAACCACAATATGGAGCTAGACCTATGCGAAGGGCGATAATCAAGGAGATAGAAGATCGTCTCTCTGAAGAGATACTCATTGGAAGGTTTAAAAATTCTGATAATGTTTATGTATGTTTGGATAACAACACAATAGTATTTCAAAAGGCAAAAGACCCGGAATTAGTTGAATTTTGATCTAAAAAAGGTTTTACATGTCAAATAAAAAAGGGGTAATCCTCATTACTATCTTTTCAATAAGTATCATCCTAATATATATGCTTACAAGGGATGATACTGATTCTAAAGTTAAAAGACTCATAATAGGTGATACTATACCCACCATACAGATGCAAGACATTGATGGAAAAGAATGGAATCTGGATAACCTAAAAGGAAAGGTTGTTTTAATCAACTTCTGGGCAACATGGTGTGATACCTGTAAGATGGAAAAGCCCTACTTTATTAAACTAATAGAAGAGATGAGGGACAAAAAAGATGTAGTTTTTCTCACCGTTTTATACAACGACGATAAACAAAAGGCAATTGAATACATGAAAAAAAATAATTATAACTTTCCTGTTTTGATAGACTCTATGAGGTTTGCTAATATCTTTGGTGTAGTAGGAGTCCCTGAAACTGTTGTTTTAGATAAAAAATCAAGATATACCCAAAAAATCACCGGTCCTGTAAAGTGGGATTCTAAAGAGATAAAAGATGCAATTATTAGTTTAGCATCGAAATAAAGGGATAAATTATGGGCACCCCGTCTCATCCCCAAAAAGCCCTTTTGTTTTGTTCTACACTTTATAATCAAGAATCTGTGTTTGCAGAGGCGTTGAAGCATATGACCTCTATTTTTGGAGAGATACTATTCTACAGCCCTCCTTTGATGTGGAACTTTACAGACTACTACAACGATGAGTTAGGCGAAGGCATCTTACGAAGGTATGTTTTTTTTGAAAACTTAGTAGAACAAGACAGCCTTTCTGATATAAAACTACTATCTAATAAGATTGAACAAGATCTTTCTACTAACAACAAACGAAAAATTAATCTTGATACAGGATATTTAACACCAGCAAAGATAGTGCTTGCCTCTACGAAGGATTATTCTCACAGGATTTACTTGCGTAATGGTATATTTGCAGAGGTAACCTTGATATTCAAAAAGGGACAATTCATATCACATATAAATACCTATCCTGATTATAAAGATAAAAAACACCAATTTTATTTCTACATAGCCCGAAATTACTTGATAAATAACTTAAGGAATTAGAAAAAGTAGTAAGTATTTATTCTTGAAAGGGTAGGGCAATGAACATTTTTTATGTTATAATTATTGCAAAACTAATTAATATCTAAAAGGCTAACCCTATTTTATGAATAATGTTAGTTTTCTTATTGTTGACGATTCAAAGGTGGTAAGAAGTGTAGTTAAAACGGTTATTCAAACCCATATTGGTAGCACGAAGATTTTTGAGGCATCTAAAGCTTCTGAAGCATTAGAAATCATGAGGACTAAACCAGTAGATATAATAATATCGGATTGGGAGATGCCGGGGATGAAAGGAGACGAGTTTTTGTATGAAATAAGGAATAACCCAAAGACAAAGAACACACCCTTCATCATGATGACTACACACGGCGAAAAGGACTTTATAATCACAGCTATTCAATTGGGTGTGAGTCAGTATCTTGTAAAGCCTTTTACTCCTGCAGAACTTGAGGATGCAATAAGAAAATCATGGAATAGTGCCACAAAGCGTGCTGCCCAAAGATATGCCTCATTACCTCCGCATGCAGGACTGCTTAAAATGAATGATAAATTAAAAATACCCTTTACAATTATAAATATAAGCAGGACTGGTGTGCTGATAAGATTAATCTATTCTGAACAGATAAAACTGTATGGTGCATATGAAGTATTGATTAAGGCTTCAAAAGACAATAACGAAGAGCATTGGATAATAGGACCTCTTTTAGGAAAGGTAGTTAGGATTGAATCTGATAGTAGTGACATTGAAAAGAAGGATATGGCATTAGTTGCACTGTCTTTTGATCCTAAAGGGATGTCAAAACAGGTTGAAACGATATTCTTATCCTTTCTCAAGTGGCTTAATAGCCGTACTCCTAATTCAATACCAGCAGAATAGGTAAAAGAACATTGGAATTTCAGCCTAAATGGATAGCATGGGAGATAACCCGAAGATGCAATCTTCACTGCATCCATTGTCGTTCATCATCAGATTTTGAAAGCAAAGGACACCCTGATATACCTAAAACTGATGCATTTAGGTTTTTAGATGATATTAGTAATTACGCCAAACCTGTACTTGTATTATCTGGTGGAGAACCACTAATAAGGGAAGATGTTTTTGAAATAGCACAGTATGGGTCAAAAAAAGGTTTAAGGATGTGTCTTGCAACAAATGGTTCATTGGTAACTGATGAAATCTGTAAAGAAATACTTAGGTCAGATATAAAAATGGTATCTATGAGTTTAGATGGTTCAAATAGTGAAATACATGATAATTTTAGGGATCAAAAGGGATCGTTTGACGCTGTAATAAAAGCGATTGAACTTTTCAAAAAACATAAAATAGATTTCTTGATAAATTCTTCTTTTTCAAATAGAAACAAACATGATATTGAAAATGTTTATAAGCTCGTAAAATCATTAGGTGCTACAGCATGGTATCTATTTATGGTGGTCCCTACAGGGAGAGCAGAGGAGATTATCAATGAATTGATACCCAAGGATGAATATGAGGCTATCTTAAATTGGCACTATGAGATGGAAAAGTCTGAAAAGGAGCTGCTTGTGAGACCAACTTGTGCCCCTCATTACTATAGGATTATCTTACAAAGGTCTAAAAGAGATAGCGAAACATTTCAAAAAAGGACCCTGAAGTTCTCTACTGGTGGTGCTAAGGGTTGCATTGCAGGTCAGCTAATCTGTTTTATAAATGTTGATGGTGATGTCTATCCATGTAGTTATTTCCCAAAACCAGCAGGAAATTTGTACAAAGAAACCTTTAAGAGTATATGGGAAGGTTCAGAACTGTTTATCCAATTGAGAGATTTTAAAAAATACAAAGGCAAGTGCGGTAAGTGTCAGTATCTAAAAGTCTGTGGTGGGTGTAGAGCAAGGGCATATGCAATTAACGGGGATTACCTCTCTGAAGAGCCTTTTTGTAGTTATATCCCCGAAAGGAGTTCAAAGCATCTTATAAAACAAGGTTAATCAGTATGTTAAACGATACTTTTTTACTTGCATGTAAAGGTCAAAAGACCGATTATACTCCTATCTGGCTTATGAGACAGGCTGGTAGATACATGGCTGAATATAGGGAGATTAGACAAAGGTATGATTTTCTAACCCTCTGTAAGACACCAGAACTTGCTGTAGAGGTTACTCTTCAGCCTGTAAATATACTTGGTGTGGACGCAGCCATACTGTTTTCTGACATTCTAATCCCTTTAGAGCCTGTTGGTTTTGATTTAGAATTCTCTGATAAGATAGGTCCTGTTATTCACAATCCTGTCAGATGCAGAGAGGACTTAAAACAATTAAAAAGATTAAACCCAAATCAAGATATTGATTTTATTAGCAAAACAATTAAACTATTAAAAAATGAACTGAAGGTCCCTTTGATAGGTTTTTCAGGTGCACCCTTTACCCTTGCTACATATATAATTGAGGGGGGTGTATCAAAGAATTTTGTAAACACAAAGTCAATATTATATGGAGAAAGAGACCTTTTTGACGATATTATGGAATATCTGACACAACTTGTCCTTGATTACCTACATTTTCAGATTGAAGCAGGTGTTGATGCAATTCAGATTTTTGATACTTGGCTTGGCGTTCTAATTCCAGCCGATATATTAGAGATTATCTCAAGGTATATAAATTATATCATTGATAACATTAAAAATAAATATACTTTACCAATAATCTATTTTCCCTTTAACTGTTCAGCTATATTTGAACAAATAGATCTTTGTAATTGTGATGTATTAGGTGTTGACTGGAGGATAGATATTGCAAGGCTTGTTGGTTTTTCAAGTTCAAAGGCAATACAAGGCAATTTAGACCCTTGTGCCCTATTTGGTAACAAGAGATACATAAAGGACAAGGCACTTGATATCATTTCAAGTGCAAAAGACTCAAAAGGTCATATCTTTAACCTTGGACACGGTATCTTACCCGATACTCCTGTTGATAATGTAAAATATCTCGTTGAAGTAGTTCATAATTCAAAAAACTTGATAAAAGGAGGTGTGTGATGTTAAATCTTGGGGTGTTGGCATCAGGTAGAGGTTCAAATTTTCAATCAATAATTAATGAGATCAATGCTGGTAGGCTTGATGCAAAGATTAAGATACTTATTACTGATAATCCAAATGCGTATGCAATTCAAAGGGCAAAACAACATGGTATTAATTGGATGTATGTTAATCCTAAAGAGTTTTCTTCAAAGGATAGTTTTTACGAGAAACTTGCTGATTTATTGATTGCCGAGGAGGTTGAATTAGTTATACTTGCTGGCTTTATGAGGATAATAGGAAAACCTTTGATTGACGCATATCCAATGAAGATAATGAATATACATCCTGCACTCTTACCATCTTTTCCCGGGTTGCATGGACAGAAAAAAGCAATCCAATATGGGGTTAAAATAAGCGGTTGCACCGTGCATTTTGTAGATGAGGGGATGGACACTGGTCCAATTATAATCCAAGCTGCTATCAGTGTAAGCCCTGAAGACACAGAACAATCATTATCTGACAAGATATTACAACTTGAACACAAGATATACCCAGAGGCAATAAGACTATACCAGCAGGGAAGAATAAGATTAGAGGGTAGGGTGGTAAAGATATTGGATTATGTTGAAAATAACAATTATATAATTAATCCAAGATTATGAAGATTATTGGAGGAGCACAAAAAGGCAGATTAATAAAGATAAAAAAATCTAAATTTAATAAAAACTTAAGACCCACTTCTAATAAAGTAAGAAAAGCCATTTTTGATATTTTACAGGATAGGATTAAAGGGAGAAAATTCCTTGATCTCTTTGCAGGAACTGGAGCGGTTGGGTTTGAGGCATTAAGTAGAGGGGCTAACAAGGTGACCATGGTTGAATCAAATAAAGAACTCATACATTTCATGAGAGATACTGCTATCTCTTTGAAATGTATAAATGATGTTATTATAATCCATGATGATGTCAAAAGATTCTTAAAGGTCACAGATAATGTTTATGATATTATTTTTGTTGATCAACCATATGAAAGTGATGATTACGAATTTATAAAAAAGATTATCATGGAAAGAGATATATTATTTGACAATGGTATTTTAATATTTGAACATAGTTCAAGAAAAGACATTTCAAATATATATTCTAATCTGCAATACATCAAAACTTATAAATATGGTGATAGCGCGTTGAGTATATTTATGAAAGGATATCAAATTAAGGGAAAAGAGGATGAAGATTGCAATATATCCGGGGACATTTGACCCTATTACTAATGGACATATTGATTTAATCAAAAGGGGGCTTAGAATCTTTGATGAGATTATTGTTGCTGTAGCTATTAACCCTAAAAAGACCCCCCTTTTTTCGCTTCAAGAAAGACTGGAATTTATAAATAAAACAATACGATTGATTGACAATCAGAGAATACTTGTGGATTCTCTTAATGGTTTGGTTGTGGATTATGCATCACAAAGAGGGAGTGTGGCAATTATAAGGGGATTGAGGGCTGTTTCAGACTTTGAGTTTGAATTACAAATGGCATTGATGAACAGAAGACTAAACAACAATATTGAAACAGTTTTCATGATGCCATCAGAGGAGTATTCCTATCTTACATCTACATTGGTAAAAGAAGTAGTCTTATTTGGTGGTAATGTAGAAGGTTTGGTCCCAGATTTTGTTGAAACAGCACTCAAAGAAAGGTTAGAAGGTATTTCCAAAAAATCATCATATTAAATCTTTTAATTTTATCTCACCTTTCCTAACATCTTTATGAACATCTTTAGAATCTCAGGGTCATAATCCCCTTTATCCTTTGCAATCACAGACAGTGCATAAAAAGGCGTAAATGCAGGTTTGTATGGTCTTTGAGTTGTTAGAGCATCATAGCAATCTGCAATAGCGGTAATCCTGCCAAATAGTTTTATTTCTTTGTCAGTTAACTTGTTAGGATAGCCTTTACCTGTTAGTTTTTCATGGTGTTGAACCAATGGAATATGTGACTCTGGTGGTAAGTCTTTTCTTTCTTTTATGATATTGTAACCATCAAGAACATGGTTTGTAATAATTTTATATTCAATGCTGTCTAATTTACCTTGTTTATTTAGTATCTCAGGGGGCACCATACTTTTACCTATATCATGAAGAAGGGCACCATTACCAAGTGCATGAATTTCATTTTTTGAAAGACCTACTTCAACCCCTAATCCAATTGATAGGACAGCTACATTTACACTATGGGTATATGTATAATAGTCATAATTTTTTAAGGATAACATATCATAGATTGAATCTCTGTTTTCTAAAATATTATCCACTATGCCGGATACTAATTCTTGGGATTTCTTTATTGCTTCACCGCTTCTTGGGTCTTCAAGTAATTTCTTCATAATAGTTTTAGAGTTTTCTCTTAATGCTATTGATTTAATTTGTTTTAAATCATCAGTTGATATTTCTTTTGATTTGACAATGTTGTTGATATATTGCTCATAAAGAGGTATATCTGAATTAGAAATAACCAAGTCTCCTTCAATAAGTCTCAAATCAGGGATTTTTACAGGTTGATTATCTTTAATGGTTATTAAAGGTGTTAATGAAAATTTGTTAAAAAGATATATGTTAAAGTTTACCTCACTTCCCGGTATCAACAAGAGTTTATCAATCTGATGATGTGATTCCTTTGCAAATGAATAGTTTTTAAACTTTATTGGGTCATCTAAAACTGATTCTTTAGTAATAATCTTGTTTGCGTCATAGGAGTTTAAAGATTCTTGATCAATTTTTTGAATGTAAACCTCAGTTATCCCTTTGGATTTCAATGTATTTTTTGCAATCTGCGTAAAAACAGTCCCTTTATTAAACACTTGTTTCATAATCCCTTTGTCTTTTACATATACATCAAAGGGTAATCTGGTCCCTACCTTTAGACTATCTATTGATAGTCCTATTTCAGACCGTTCGCCTATAACTTTTTTCATCACAGCCATAAATGTTATTATAACAAAAAAAGTTCATAAATATAATTCATGCTTGATATACTAATTGCCATACTAATATGGAGTAGTCTCGGTGTCATAATCAAGACAACCCCAATATCTATACAAGATTTGATTTTTTTTGCAGGCTCAACCTCGTCATTGATACTTTTTGTTTTTTTCATTATAAAAGATAAAAAAGCACTAAAGATCAGTTTCAAGTTTCTTTCTATAATATTTGCAATCTCTATAGTAGGGTTAGTAAATACCTTCACCTTCTTTTATGCTTATAAAAATACATCCATCCCTCTTGCTGTGCTTACACACTATACTGCGCCCTTTTTTGTTGCTATATTTGCCCATATTTTCTTAAAAGAAAGAATAACATATAAAACCATTTTGTCAATTATTACTGCAACAATTGGGATGTATATAATGTTAGATATAAAATCAGAAGAAATACTAACTTTAATCTCAAAAAAAGACAGAAATACATTAGGGATTATATCTGGTTTACTATCAGGTATTTTTTATGCATTTCTTATAATAATGTTTAAATATTTTATAGATTTTATTAAACCAACTATCTTAACGATGTATCAAAACTTATTCGTTGTCTGCATGCTAACTCCATTTGTTTCTTTTGATTATGATTTCTTTTCTGTTGCTATTGTAGTCTTTATTTTGGGGGTACTTCATTCCACTATAGCACCTATTATTTACTTGAGAGGTATCAAGAAGGTTAGGGCAAACATAGCAGCAATTTTAGGATATAGTGAACCAATCTGTGCAATAATTCTTGGGATAATCCTTTTAGGAGAAAAAATAACTTTTAATATATTGGTTGGTGGTTCAATGATCCTAATTTCTGGACTTTATTGCATATTATCAAAAAGTGATTCTAAAAGAACTGAACAAATTGAATTAAATAATCTTAAATAGATCATACATCAATAAAATCAAAACATTATTATAAAAATAAATAGCAATTTTAATGATAATATTTTACATAATATATCTTATCAGACATTTATAGTTAACCATTTCTGTTAAAAATTTGTTATGTTTTCTGTAAAAAAATCTAAAAAGTTAACCCTGATTTAACATTAGGCATGAGTGAATATTATTTAGGCAATAAAAAAAGTAATGGTTTATATTTAGTTAAAATCATCAAACACAGATGCCTGTAGGAATGCCCGATTTATATTTTGTAAGCTTAATCTTTATAATAGTTTTTTCTGGATAATCTTTTTGCTTATTAATGATTGCCTTGATATAATTATCAGTGGTTCCAATATAATGATTACCATGTCTTTTTTCTATTATATAATCAAGTTTTTTGTTAAGTTGGGACATTATATAGTTTGATTTCAACGAGGAAGACAGTTCCTTCATAATGGTTAATCGCCTATTTAACTCTTGTGTTTTATAACATAAGTCAATCTTACCAGCGAGTGTATCCTTTCTTTTAGAAAAAGGAAAGACATGGAGATATGAAAAACCTATTTGTTTAACAAAATTAAAAGAGTTATCAAATTCAAATCCTGTTTCTGTTGGGAAACCAACAATGATGTCAGTTCCAATTGAGATATCCTTTGATATACTTCTTATCTCATTGATTTTGTCTTCAAAAAAGACTGTGCTATAAGGTCTTTTCATTTTTTTTAAGGTATTATCATCCCCAGATTGTAACGGGATATGAAGGTGTTTACAAACTCTGTCATCTTTTAATAATTCTAAAAATGAATTAGTAATGTACTTTACCTCAATTGAACTTATCCTTATCTTTTTTATCTCAGTTTTAAAAAGTATTTCAGATATTAATGTACAAATATTTATATTACCATTAAAATCGTTCCCATATTGTCCTATATTAGTTCCTGATAGCACTACTTCTGGAAATCCTTCTTTTGAATAATTCTTTATCTTTTGAATGATAGTCTCCATGTCGATACTTCTTGCCCTACCCCTTGCATATATTATTGAACAATAACTACAGTTATCATTACAACCTTCTTGAACCTTTATTATAGGTCTTGAAACATTCAATGTTGTTTTAGATACATTCTGTCTATCAATTATGTTATGTTTCAGTAAGTTATTTATTAGTAGTTTATTGTTATTATCAAATATTAAAACCTTATCTAAGTTAACAAGTTCTTTCTTGTTTAGATGCACATAACATCCAGTAACTATTACCTTTTTTGCATGCTTTAATCCTTTTGCAATAGTCTGCCTTGATTGACTGTCTGCTTTTGATGTTACAGAACAGGTATTAATAATACAGATGTCTGGATTATCCATTAAATCAGCAAGTTGATAACCATTTCTTAATGCTTCATTTAAAATTTCTTGGGATTCCGATTGGTTTGTCCTACAGCCTATTGTAAGGATAGATATTTTCATTAAAAATCAGATTTCACCTTCTAAATTGTGCCTTTTAGGATTTTTTATAATGACACTTACAATATCTCCAATTTTTAACTTATTATTAGATTTTAAATAGACAATCTTGTTTGTTCTCGTTCTTCCAATAAAATCAAAGTCTTTTTTATCACTGATATCATCAATAAGAACCTCGACCTTTCTGCCTTTAATATATTCGTTTTTTTTGTCAGTAATTGTATCTTGGAGGTTGTTGATCTCAGATAGTCTTCTTTCCTTTACATCTTCTTCTACTTGGTTATCAAATGAACTTGCCTTGGTTCCTGGCCTTTTAGAATACTTAAATGAGAATATACCGTCAAACTCTATTTCCTGTAATGCCTTTAATGTGTCTTTATGGTCTTCTTCAGTTTCATAAGGGAAACCTGTAATGATATCAGTTGTTATTGCTATATCAGGCACTTTTGACCTCAATCTTGATATTAGATTTAAGTAGTCCTGATAATTGTAACATCTATTCATAAGTTTTAAGATACGAGAAGAACCAGACTGTAAAGGCAGATGAATATGTTCGCATAACTTGTTCAGTTCACCAAAACTATTTATCAACCTGTCTGAAAGATCTTTAGGATGAGATGTCATAAATCTAATTCTCTCAATACCATTTATATTGTTAATCTCTTTTAATAAGTCAACAAAATCATTATCTCCACTTTTATATGAATTAACATTTTGTCCTAAAAGCATAACCTCTTTATAGCCTTTTTCAGCCAAGTCGGTGATTTCTTCTAAAATATTCTTCATTCCCCTACTCTTTTCGGGCCCCCTTGTGTATGGAACCACACAATAGCTACAAAAGTTATTACAACCAAACATAATATTGACTAATGCCTTAACGGAGGATTTTCTCTTTACAAAATTTATCTCTTCAATATTGTTAGAATATTCTATGTGAGCATCTTTTATATAAAATGGGTCATGTTTTAGAAGTCTGTTTAATTGCATTGTTCCTAAAACGAAATCAACATGACCATATCTTTTAAGTATATTGCTACCTTCTTGTTGTGCAACACAACCAACTACACCTATTTTTAGATAAGGATTTCTCTTTTTCAAGGATGCAAATCTACCAACTTGACTATAAAATTTATCCTCTGCCTTTTTCCTTATACTGCAAGTGTTGATTATAACTAAGTCAGAGTCATCTATTTTAGATTGTGTGAACCCCTTTTGTTCCAATAATCCTGCTATTTTTTCAGAATCATGTTCGTTCATCTGGCAACCAAATGTGATAATATGATATTTTTTTTGAGAGATCATAGGCTGATTTTGTCGTTACATATTATGGAATATCAGGGTGTTTTATAGTGATTTCTTCTCCAGTTAATGCCTCTATTAGAAAGATTTTTAGATATTTTTTTTCGTCTTGAGTTAAATTTAAGGGTTTTAAGACATTGTTTCCCTTACCACCGCCATTGTCAAAAAAATCAATCACCTTTTCCAGTGAGTCAAAATAACCATTGTGCATATAAGGAGAGGTCTTTGCAATTTCTCTTAATGAGGGTGTTTTGAACGCCTTCCAATCCTTTTTTTCTTTTGTTATCAGATACCTACCTACATCTTCTTTAAGACTTTTATAATCTTTAAAATTATGCAACTTTGCCACAAATCTCCGTGTTATCTCAATCAAAGGGTCATTAATCTGCTCTTCTTTTTCAGGGACAAACAAGGCATGAAACTTATTATCCATCAAAGCGCTTCCGTAGTGACATTTAACACATTGCCCCTTGCCGATAAAAACTTCATAGCCTTTTTTTGCCTCAGTTGATAAAGCTGATTTATCTCCTTTTAAATATCTATCAAGAGGGGCATTTTTAGATACCAAAGACCTCTGAAAAGATGCAAGTGCCAACGCAATGTTTTTCTTACTCACATCATCATTGAATATCCTTTTAAATTCCTCTCTATACTGGGGAACTTGTCTAATCCTTTCTTCCATGTAATCAAGGTTGAGGTTCATCTCAAACGATGACATGACTGGAAAAAGAGCCTGCTCCTCAAGTGATTTAGCCCTGCCATCCCAAAATAACCTCTTGTGAAACGCAGAATTGATAACGGTTGGGGTATTCCTCCAGTTTTTTGTTGTCGGATAGCTTAGTGAGATTTCTTGACCATCAGCAAAAGCCATATCAGGTATGTGACAAGTAGCACAACTCATAGTGCCATCACCAGAAAGTCGTCTGTCAAAGAATAATTTTTTACCCAACTCAATCTTTTCTTGGGTTTGTGGATTATATCTTGGAATTGGAACCTTGTCTATTGGTTTAAGTTCTTTAGCATTACTAATTGATGTAAAAGATAAAATCAATAAAACAACTATCAATCTATTTTTCATGTCTCAACTCTTTGTCAATAATCTTTTTATAATACATATAGTCCCTATTTCCAATGACCTTTATACCATTTATAAAAATAGTTGGTGTGTTATAGAGGTCTAATTCTTTTGCTAATTGTAAATCCTTTTCAATCTGGCTTGAAAATTTCTTTGTCTCAAGAGAGTCTTTAAACTTAGCAACATCAAGATCTAATTCCTTTGCATATGAAATGAGACTGTCTTTATCAAGTTTAGGTGATTTTTTCAGTAAAAGTTCATGCATTTCTGCAAATTTTCCTTGTTCGTGTGCAGCAAGCACTGCAAGAGAGGAAATATAAGCATAGTCTCTGTATTTATATGGGGTTTGTTTTACAACAAGTCTTATCTTCCCTTTGTAATCTTTCATAATCTTTTGGACTGTTGGACCAACAGCAACACAATGAGGTCATTGATAATCAACAAACTTAATCATAGTAATAGGTGCATTGTTAGGACCAATAACTGGTGAATCCCCTATTGGTATATTAACTCTTTTTTCCGCAGCAAATGCACTACTTGTCATCATTATAATAAGACATAAGACTGCTAAAAACTTGAATCTAAACATGTTAATGTCCTCCTTTAGTTAATATCTCAATCCTGTTTTTCCCTGATTTTTTAGCAACATACAGTGCATTGTCTGCACACCTAAATAATTCATCATAATCTTTCATACTATCAGTAATATCAGCAACCCCTCCGCTTATAGTAACATTCATACTATGAGATTTATATACAATAGTCTCGTTCTGAATTGCTAATCTAATCCTCTCTGCGACCTTGTAAGCATCTCTAAAATGTGTATCTGGTAGTATACAACAAAATTCCTCACCACCGTATCTCCCTATTATGTCTATTTCTCTTAGTTTCATTTGAGACACCTTTGCTACAGTCTTTAATACTAAATCACCGGCAAGATGTCCATAAGTATCGTTAATCTTTTTAAAATCATCAATATCAAACATAATGATAGACAAAGGCCTTTTGTGTCGTTTATGCCTTTCCCACTCCTCCATAAGCCTTTCTTCAAGATAGCCCCTATTGTTGATACCTGTAAGCATGTCGGTCCTTGATAACTCGATCAGCCTCATTTGATATATAACGAGGTCTGTAACATCATAAACTGTTATGCAAATATGAGTTACCTTGTTGTCTTGGTCTCTAATTGGAAAAATTGCACAAGTTTGTTGCATGTTTTCTATCTGTTCATTTGATGTGCCAATTGGTTTAAAAGGGAATATGTATTGATGAAGTTTTTGAGATAGATAAGTAAAATTACCAAACAATAAGGTAGATTTACATTGTTTTATAAATTTTTCAGTCTTTAAATGCGGGAATATTTCAAAGATGCTTTTATTTAAGACTTGTTCTGCCATCATCTTTGAATTAATCTCCATCCATTTATTCCAAAAAACAATCTCAAAATTTGGATTCAACACAACTATTCCACAATTTATGTTGTCTATTATTTGGGATAGAAAACTATTAAGCATTATCTAAATATAAGCCTCAATGAATTTGTTTATAGAGTCCTTCAACCATTGTATTGAGTCATAGGTATTGACTAAAAATATATAACCATTTACTTCTTTTCCCTCAAACTTAAATACAGTTTTAAGTATTATCACATAACTATCTGGTTTGAATAACTCTTTTGAAATGGCTTCTAATGAATAATCAGAACCAATATAACGAGGAGGAAGATATGTAACCACATCGGATAGCATTTCTGCAATCTTACTTACACATGCACCAATAATAATGTTTGCAATCTCAATTATAGTTTCTTGTGCCAATATGTCGTGAGAGTAACTTTGTACCTTTTGTATTTCTTTTAATCCTAATATTGTAAGTATCTCATCAACATTTTCAAAGGATAAGACCATGTATGCCATGCCTCTTATTTTACCAATGTAATATTGCTCTACAACATTTAACCCTTTTGATAAAGATATTTCATTTTCAATATATTTACAGATCTCTTCTGGTTGCATAACTTCTATCACGGGGACATTCAAAAAAACATACATACCCATAACATCAGCCAATCCAGCAGATGCAGAACCAAATGCAAGATTGATAATTTCTTTTAAGGCATCCTTCTCAAAGTCAGACAGTATTAATCTGTTTTCAGACTGTGTCATACTCTCTCCAAAATATTGATTATTTCTTTTATTGTATTTTCTATTTCCTCCTTTACTGGTGGTTTTTTCAAGACTTTATATGCACCTAATTCCATAATCTTTTCAGTGGTTTTTATTTGTATATCTGCAGTAAGCACAACTACGAGGGCATTAGGATTTATCTTTTTTATCTCTTCAAGTGCCTTGAAACCATCCATCACAGGCATTGTTAAATCAAGGAATACAAAATCAGGCATTATTTCCTTGTATAATGCAACCCCTTTTGCACCATCGTTTGCCTCGTAAATCTCAAAGGCTTCAGCATTGATATGTTTCTTTACAGCCATCCTTGCAAGTAATGAATCATCAACCACCAAGACTTTTCGCTTTGACATTTAACCTCCTTATATGTGAATTTTTATAATCTTTTTGTCTATTATAACATATAAGGGTCAACATCAATTGACAGATGTAGCCCTTTTATGTTTTGACAAATAATGTTTATTTTTAAGACAACATCATTAAGTATCCTTTTTTCTTTACTACGAAGTGTGAATCTAACACGATAATCAAATCTCTTTTTTTCAGACTTTATCACAGTATAACCTAATAGTTCAAACTTCCTGTTTGACTTGATATTTTCTAATTCATTGAGTAATGCATTTAGGTTATTTTCTTTTGCATCAATACAGATAGATACCATCTTACAAAATGGTGGATAAAAGGCGGTAAGCCTTGATTTAAGTTCAGTTTCATATAGTCTTTTATAATCATCGTCCTTTAATGATTTTATTAAAATCGGATTATAACCTGATGTTTCAATAAATAATATGCCATCTTTTTTTATCAAACCCTTTAATCTCATAACATCTTGAAATATCCTTTCGTTAGCCCTAAATCCATATCTTGTTAATAGATAATCAAAATCTAATATTGCGGCGCCGTCAAGATTTCCGTTTTTTAATCTGATACCCTTTGAAACTATAACGGAATTTAATAAATCAAGACTAAAATCATAAAGATTGTGATTATGCAATAACTTTTCCATCTCTTTTTTTACCTTCTGAAGCCCAATACCAAGTCTTGTTAAATTCATTCCCTCACAATAACTGCAAGTATTAGGTAACTGTGTAGTGTAATTACATCTATTGCATGAAAATGTATTTGTTTCATCATAAACAGTCAGGGCAGCATCACATTTAGAACACCTCATTACCTTCCCACAGTCTTTACAGTAGATAAGTGAAGAACCTTCAGATTGGGCAAAAATGGCAAAAGAACCACCTTTATTTAAGATATTTCTAATGAATTCAACAACCTCATCTGCAATACTATTTGATAATTTCTTCTTGAAATCGGTTTTAAGTTCAACAACTTTACACTTGTTTTTACCGGATTGTATCGAATCAATCTCTTTGTATTTACCTAATTTTAGATTTAGATATGTTTCTATTGAGGGGACATATGAGGTTAGTAATACAGGGCAATTAGAAATATACCCTCTCATCACTGCTACATCCCTTGCATTGTATCTGATTCCTTCTTCGGCCTTATATGAAGAACTATGCTCACTCATAATAATGATTAGCGAAATATCATCAAGCGGGGCAAAGACCGCAGACCTTGTCCCTAACACTATATCTGAACAACCACTTAAAATGCTATTTATTGCCCTACCCTTTTGTCTCGTCTTCATCTTACTTGTAATTACTGCAAGCCTACTGCCAAATACTTTTGTTAATTCTGCTGTTAGTTGTTGTATTTGATTTATCTCTGGGGCTAAAATAAGCAACTTGTGAGTTCTTAATCCTGTAATTATATCTGAAATGATATTCAACTCTGATTTAAAAGAGTCTACCTTTAGAAATAACGCTTGGTATGACCCCTTTTGTATCTTATTAACAAGACTTGCAATCGTCTCATCGTTAGTAATTCCAATACTTGATTCAAAAACCGTCTTGCTATCATCAGTTGTAAAGTCTGCAGACTGCTTTTTAGTCTTTACTTTAAAAGTAGATAAGATGTAGTCTTTAAATTGTGTTGACATTAATGCATTTCCTGCTGTGTGAAGATAGTAATCTGACGCCCAGAGTATCAAAGAGACGAGATTTTTATCTGCAAATCTTGAGTATATCTTGCTGACAGACTTATAGCCTTCTTCATTTCCAGAATATGTCCTTACAACTAATCCAAAGTTGTCCTTATTTCTTAAAGGTGCAGATACTACATAACCTGTTATGTCGTCATCATTAGGGACAATATAAGTGAGAGGCTTGAGATTTTGAGGGAAAATAACATCAACCAACACTATAGTAAAACTCTTTTATTTTTGCAAGTACTTTCTAATCTTGTCTTCTACCCTTTCCTTAAGACCCTCTTCTTTTTCGTGGTAATTAAGGGATTTTTTCCATGATTCAATAGCCTTGTCTATTTTATCAAGTTTTTCATACACATCACCTAAATGCTCGAATATTACAGGGTCATCACCAACATATTCTAAAGCCTTTTGAAGTTGTATTAAGGCATCTTCATATCGTCCAAGCCTAAAATACACCCAGCCAAGACTATCAATGATGTATCCGCTTTTGGGCTTAATCTTAAGAGCCTTTTGTATCAAGTCAAGGGCTTCATCAAGATTAATACCCTTGTCAGCATAACTATAACCCAAGAAATTAAGTGCATCTGCATGATTAGGATTAATGGAAAGTGTTTTTTTAAGGTAATCCACCATCCTATCAAAGTCCTTTTTCTTTTCATACAACACTGCAGATTGAAAATAGACATCTTCGTTGTCAGGGAATAATCCTTCCGCAGTCTTCAATGTTTTTTCAGCAGAGGCAAAATCCTTTATCTCAATGTATTCAATTGCAAGCAGGACAAATACCTCTACGGATTCCTTAGAAAAGCTCAAAACCTCTTCGTATATCTCAATTGCTTCCTTGTGCCTCTTTTGTTTAGCATAGACATTTGCAAGACTCATAAAGGCATTGATATTTTTAGGCTCAGCCGAAACAACCTTTTTGAGTTCATCTTCAGCCTCTTTGTATCTATTTATCTCGGATAATGCTATGCCTAAATATTGTCTTGAAAAATTATCATCAGGTCTTGCCTGTAAAACAATCCTCAATTGAGAGATAGCTTCATCGTATCTCTTTTGCTGTAGGTATAAAAGCCCTAACCTCTTGTGTAAATCAATGTTTTTGGGCATATCAAGGGACATTTCTTCTAATGTCTTGATAGCCTTATCAAAGGACTTGTCTGAAACATACAGCCTTGCAAGTCTTTCCTTGGCAGTGATGTTGTGAGGATTTAATTCAATAACCCTCTTGTAATACATCTCTGCAGACTTCAGATCTCCGTTTACCTCGTTTATTATCCCAAGATTAAATATAGCAGGCTCGTAATATGGATTGATATCAAGTATCTTGGTAAACTCTGCTATAGATTTATCATATTGTTTTTCTTCAAAAAAGATAGACCCTCTATAAAAAAGTGCCATGATGTTGTCTGGTTCTTCTTTCAAGATTGTATCAAAAACCTCAAGGGATTTGTCTTTTTCATCCTTACCAATGTATAAAACCCCCAAATGAAGTCTTGCATCTTTATTTGAAGGGTCTATGGTTAATATCTTATTGAATAATCTTATTGCATCATCAGTTTTTTTGTTTGCATTGTATAGATCAGCAAGTGTTTTTAAGGCAGGTATATAATCAGGATTTTTTTCAACGGTCTGTTCTGCTAATGATAAGGCTTCTTCCATCTTGCCAGTTTTTATAAGCATGTTTACGATACGAGTATCTAAATAAGGGTCATTATCAAACTGTCTTGCATCAGTGTAGAACCTTAAGGATTCCTCCCACTCACCTTTTAATTCTGCTTCATAACCTAACATAAAATAAAACATAGCCATGTGGGATAAGACAGTAGACGGCGGTGTCTTAGTTTTGACTTTATCATCTGCAAGAGAAGATGTATTATAGATGATAAAAAATACAAGGATTAAAAAAACGCCACAAAATCGTTTATACATGTTTTAATTATTACATAATCAAAGCAATAATATAAAGAGGAGTTTTATATGGATTACTCAATGTTATTGAATCCAAAAAGTTTAGACGATGCAAAGATAATCCAAAAACATCTACAGAAAAAGATAAGGGTTGAACCTCTTTTAAAGAAACCAAGGATTATATCAGCAGTAGATGCAGCCTTTTACAAGTCATTTACTATAGCTACTGCCTGTAGTTATGAATACGATAGCCTTGTGTTAATAGAAGAGGCTTTTTCAATCAAAGAAACATCTTTTCCTTACATACCGGGATTTCTTGCCTTTAGAGAGGGTCCTGCCATGATTGAAGCAATAGAAAAACTGCAAGCAGTTCCTGATGTTATTATCTTTGACGGTCATGGTATTGCACATCCTTTTGGAATAGGTATTGCATCACATATTGGTGTAATATTGGACATGCCTACTATCGGATGTGCAAAATCAAGATTAATAGGTGAGTTTGAAGGATTAGATACCCATAAGGGTTCGTATTCCTATCTCACATACAAAAAAAATATCATAGGTGCTGTTTTAAGAACAAAAGATAATGTTTCACCTATATATGTATCTGTAGGGCATAAGATAGACCTAAAAACATCACTAAATTTGATACTACATGCAACCGGTAAATATAGGATCCCGATACCTGTAAGACATGCTGATTTATTAACAAAAAGGATTAAGCGTGATATTTCTAAAAAATGAAATTTATAACAGATGTAATGTTAGGAAGACTTGCAAAATGGTTGAGAATCATGGGTTATGATACTCTTTACTACAACAACATTTCTGATAAGAATATCATTGATATAGCCTTAACAGAAAACAGAGCACTTCTGACAAAGGATAAAGGGATATGTCTTATTAAGACAGTAAAAGACACGGTTTTTTATGTAAAGAGTGAGGTTTTAGAAAATCAAATTTTAGAGGTTGCAAATTATTACAAACTTGACATCCTAAAACATGCTTTTAAAAGATGCATTAGATGTAATATTCCGTTAGAAGACTATAAGATAGATGATACAATGCACACTACATACAAGACCTGCCCAATGTGTAAGAGGTTGTATTGGAGAGGCAGTCATGTGGAGTGTATGCTCAAGACCTTACAGGATTTATCATCTCAGATAAGGCATGATTGATCTGTTTTATGACACTATGCCAATCACCAAACCTCTTCTGTCTAAACAAACGCATTGTGGGATACCAAGGGGAATCATCCCTATCTAATAACCATCGCCAGTCAGCATCATAGTGTAAGATCGTCCAGACATTCAATCCCATTGCACCTGCTAAATGCGCAACCGCTGTGTCTATCGTGATTATAATATCAAGGTCAGCCATAAGTATTGCAGTATCAAGAAAATCCTTGACTTTATTCATATTGTCAACAACATCTTTTGACAAAAGAAACCTTTTATCATCAACTGTCATTATCTTTTGTAGATTAAATATTCTTATACCATCTAAACCCAAAAACGCATCAAATAAGATATCTAATGGGCATGATTTATGTGGAGGGTTGATACCTGACCATGCAATACCTATCTTCAGAATAGGCTCTTTCTTATCTTTAAAATCAATGTTAGGCTTGATGTAAGGAATGCTTTTAGGGATAGTATCAATAGTAGTCTTAAACCTTAAAGGTAAGGTAAGCAATGAACAATGAAAATCAAAGTGAGGTAATGGATATCCCCTCGTTATAACATCATCCACACCTTCTGCAAATTTAAATAGCCTTGTAAGTGGCTCAAGACATTCAATGACCACCCTTGCTCCCATATCCTTTATGAGTCTTGCATATCTTACAAACTGTATGGCATCACCAAATCCTTGCTCATCATGAAGCAAGACTGTTTTATCATTTAAAACCTCTCCATTCCATTCAGGTTGAGCAAAGTTTCTCTCAAAAGGCTTATAAACTGATAGTTTTTTCCTCCACTCATAATGTCTCCAACCGTTGTCAAGATCGCCCTGTGAAAGAAGCAAGAGACCAAGATTCCAATGTGCCTCTGGGTAGTCTTTGTTTATCTTTATGGCTTGTTTGTAATCCTCAATGGCTTTATCATATTCAAAACTGTCTTTATATACTAACCCTCTGTTGAAATATGCATTTGCAAAATGAGGGTTTAATCTCAATGCCTCATTGAGATAATGAAGAGCCTTGTCGTATTGTTTCATTTCATAGTAAGTAGTTCCGATATTGTTTAAAACAATAGGTGAATTTGGTATGAGATTGAGGAGATTTTTATAGATGTCTATTGCCTCATGATGTCTTTTGAGCCGCTTTAGTGCATTGCCTAATTCCAACATTGCCTCTTGAAAGTCACCTTTTAACAATAAGGCGTTCTTGAAGTAGTCAATAGATGCCTCAAGCAACCCTTTTTTCTTTAGAAAAAGCCCTAAATTGAAGTTATAGATGTGGTTATGTGGTTGAAGTCTAACTACCTGTCTGTAGCAGTTTTCTGCCTTATCCACATCTCCAAGACACTCAAAAGTAATAGCGAGGTTGTTTATCACATCACAATCCATTGGAAAGGTTCTATAACATAGTAGTATTATCTTGAGGGCATCTTGATGTCTTTTTAAGGTATTTAGGCAATGTGTTAGATTTAAGAAGACATCCTTCTGGGTTAATCCTTCATTAAGCAACTGATTGAGATAAGTGACAGCATCCTCATATTGTCCTTGTTGCATCAACAGATGAGCAATATTCTTTCTAATCTCAATTGAAGTAGGACAAAACTTAAGTGCCTTGATGTAGTATTCTAATGCCTCATCAGTTTTGTTTAATGAAAAAAGTATGTTTGCATAATTTGTCAAAACGATGTGATTAGTATTGTCTATCTCTAACGCCTTTTTGATGAATGGTAGGGCATCTTGAGTCTTGCCACATTGAATGAGGGTAACAGAGAGGTTGATTAATGCGTCAAGATAATCAGGGTCTTTTTCTAATGCATCTTTGTAACATTTGATTGCCTCTTTAAGGTTACCTTGGTGATAGAGTATCTCAGCTTTATCAAAATACTCTTTAGCACTTGTCACACTAAAACCCTCTTCAAAAGTTCAATTTTTATCCTATCTACAACATCATGCCAATTGCCACTCTGCCGTTGTTTAAATATTCGCATAGACGGATACCATACGGTAGTCTCCTCATCATCAAACCATCTCCAGTCTGAATCGTAATGAAGCATGAGCCATACCTCTTTATTTAACGCACCTGCCAAATGGGCAACCGCAGTATCCACACTGATGACCAAATCAAGATTTAATATAAACGATGCAGTATCATAGAAGTCGTTAAAGGATGTTGAGATATTATTTACACGATCTATATACACCTGTTTTTTTTCTAAATTAAAAAAACAAGCACCCTCAACATCAAAAATCGGCATGAAGGATGAGAGTTCTATTTCTTTTGGATGAGGTTTTCTACTCGTTAATGCAAAACCGATATTTATTCTGTTTGTTAAGTATGACCTCCATCTTAAGACATCATCTTTGTGAATCTGAAAGTAAGGTGTGTTTGTTTGAAGTCTGTCTTCAGTAATGGATAAGAGATATGGCAGGCTCATAATTGATGTTACACAATTGTATTCACCTGATGGCTTACTTCTTGGAATTACATCACAGAGATCAGAAAAGGTTTTAAACAAACGGACGAGTTCATCTCTACACATAATTGTGACCAACATTCCTTTTTCTATCATTAACCTAACAAACCTCAAAAATTGTATTGAATCTCCAAATCCCTGCTCATCATAGACAAGGATTCTTCTATTCTTCACTATCTTTCCATCCCACTCCAACTCTTTAGGGTAAGTATAGTAGTCTTTTATTTGAGGCAGGATTTTTCGCCATTCGTAGTGTTGCCAACCATTCTTAAAGTCCTTATTCTTCAATAACAAAAGTGCTAACTCCCAATGTGCTTCAGGATAGTCATGATACTTTTCTATCAGTTCTTTCAGACATGATATTGCCTTCTCATTTGACCTTGAAAGTATCAACATCTTACATCTGTTAAGCAATGTAGTCTTGTCAATATCTTGGTATATTGGGACTAAAGGTGATGTTTGATATTTTCCCCTTGATTTCTCTTCTTCTAACTCCTCCTTTACCTTTTTTATAACCGTTTTCCAATCATTTAATTCAGTCTGTCTAAATATCCTCATTGTAGGATACCATGGTGAATCTGATCTATTAAGCATCCATCTCCAATCCGAACTATAGTGAAGTAAAAGCCACACAGTCTTTCCCATAGCACCTGCAAGATGGGCTATTGCGGTGTCAATTGTGATGATAATGTCAAGATTTTCTATCAAGCCAGCAGTGTGTTCAAAGTCATAAAACTCATCAGAGTAATCAAAAAGATTAATACCTGTTAGATTTAGATCACATGCCTTTTCCTTCATCAAAGATATGAATACTACATCTTTTGTGCATAAAATCGGTAGAATTTCTTGAGTTGGTATTGACCTGTATTGTCCTCTTACATTTGTATTACTTCCCTTCCAACATATCCCAACCTTTAATATATCATCCTTGAGGTTTAATCTTTTAGCCCATTGATCAATCAAAAACAGGCGTGGATAAATGTAAGGGATGTCATTAGGGACATCCTCAATACCTATCTTTAATATCCTCGGCAGACTCATCAAATGGATGAAATAATTGAAATCATCAGGTTCGTTTTCCAAAAATATCACATCCTGAAACGAGTTCCTAAACAGTGCAAGCAATTGAGGAGGACAACTGACGGTAATCTTTAACCTCATTTCCAGTAGATTTTTGATAAACCTGATAAACTGTATCATGTCGCCAAAGCCTTGTTCACATCTTATATGTAGTTTTAAGCCATCTGTTATCTCACCATTCCAATATGGCTTTTGTGTGTAAAATGGCTTTATCAGATTCGTTTTAAATCTCCATTCGTATTCACTAAACGCATTTTTATAATCACCCAAAATAAAAAGTGCCAATGCTAAATTGTAGTGAGCATCAGGATAGTCTGGGTCAATATTTAAGACTTTCTTGTATATGTCAATTGCCTCTATAACCTTACACATCCTGTAATAGCATACGCCTAAATTGCACAGTGCTTCTTTGTAGTCAGGTTTTATTTCAATAGCACTAATAAAACTTTGAGCTGCATCCTTAAATAGTCCCATTTCAAGATAGATGTTACCTAATTGAAAGAATGCCTGATAGAGTTGATTGTCTAAAGATATTGCCTTTTTATAGAGATTGATTGCCTGTTTATATGATGATTTCTGTTTGTATGCGTTGGCTAAATTGTAAAGTATGATTGCATTGGTGTTATCTAATCTTAATGCCTTTTGAAAGACCTTTATAGCATCATTTAAGTTATTCTTGTTTGCATAGTAAATACCAAGACGATTCAGTAAATCCAAATCTGACGGGTTATGGGTTAATGCCTCAATTAAACTTGATATATCATCATCGCCACCTGTCAATGTTGAATGACCATTTTTAGGTAGCAATTTTAAAGGCTCCATAAGAAGCACTTTAATCTGATGGAGAACCCCTTAACCCCTTTGCAATGTTTTTGTTTATCTCTATAAGTATGGTGAGTTTTTCTTTTGTTGGGAAGGATTGTATCTCAAATGTTCGCTTGTTGATAAAATTGCCTAATGCGATTATGTTGTTTTTCAAATCCTGAGACAATGGATTGGCTGAATTCTCCGCTTCTTTAACAAACAATGTCCAAATCGTTTGGTTGTATCTTAATGCCTCAAAGAGTAATTCTCTAATGTTCTTTTCTGTCTCCCATACATCTTTACAGTGTTGTAATCCTGCCGCTGCCTTTTCAAGTGCTTGTGCCTCAATCTCCCTACCTGCTGTTGTATCAGTTTGTTGTCTCTTCAGGTCGCTTATTCTTAACATAACTATCAATTACCTCCTTTTCAAGTTCTATAAGCCTTTTCGCCTTTTTCAATGCTTGATAGTATTTGTTGCTTATTATCAATTCATTTATCTCATCAATTATTAAAACAGACTTTGGTAATATCCTAACTAATTCTTGCACTAATTCCATATAGATTTTATAGTATCTCTGTAAATCTGGCTCGTCAATATACATCAGTTGAATCACATGGTATATCTTTTTGCACAGCGTATCTGCCTCTTTCTCTGTGATAATATCCTTTTGTCTTAAGATAGGCACATGGTTTTCTACATAAAACTCAATAGGAGTTTTGCTGTTTTTTATGACTGCACCACCGATGATTACCTTTTCGTCTGGTTTAAGGGAAAGTTTTAGTGACATTTGTTAAAAAAGGGGCTGATGTCAGCCCCCTTTTGTATAGCCTACTCTTTAGAATTAAAACAATCTCAAGACTGCCTGAGCTGCCTGTGATGCAAGGCTTAATGATGTGATACCAAGAGACTGCCTTGTCTGTAACATCAGCATGTTTGCACCTTCTTCGTTCATATC
>JAOAGP010000093.1 GCA_026415695.1 Thermodesulfovibrionales bacterium
CAATGAGCCCAAAATTATATTTTGCAAATGCCTTTGTTTTCATTTAAAATGATGCCTTATGAATACGCTCTTGGTTGCGATAATCTCTTTTGTAATCTTTTTTATTGCCTTCAGGATGTATGGGAAATATGTTGCTAATATCTTTGAGGAAAACGACAAAAATCCCACCCCTGCCAATGCCATAAACGACGGAGTTGATTATGTGCCTTCAAAAGGACTGGTTGTCTTCTCACATCACTTTTCATCTATTGCTGGTGCAGGACCTATAGTTGGTCCTGTGGTGGCGTTTATCTATGGATTCTATCCCACATGGTTGTGGATCTTGCTTGGGACTATCTTTATAGGTGCAGTGCATGACAGTGCCTCAATATTTGTAAGTCTAAGGGAAAAGGGCAAGTCCATTGTAGAGATTGCAAAAAAGACGATGGGCAGATGGGGTTTTATGCTGTTTATGGTATTTGTCTTTTTCATGCTTTTACTCGTCTGTGCAGCCTTTCTTGACCTTACCTGCGTTGCCCTTACCTCAATGGTTAAGTTAAAACTCCTTAACCTACCAGAACCTCAAGCCCTCTTTAAGACAATCACTGATGTAAAGACAGGTGAAAGTATGGCGGTTGTGGGCGGTATTGCTTCAACCTCTGTAATAATCATCACCGCATTTGCACCACTTATGGGATTTCTGCTTTATAAAAAGGACATGGATGTTTTATATGGTGTTGTGCTTTCAATCTTAATAATTGCTATATCAGTCATCATTGGATTTGTCATGCCTGTTAGATTCACTCGCGAAACATGGATGTTAATAGTTTGTATTTATTGTCTGATTGCATCAGCGATTCCTGTATGGGTAGTGTTACAGCCAAGGGATTTCATCAATTCATTTTTCCTCTTTGGCGGAATTGTAGCACTACTCCTTGCAGCGATAATAGGAGGGTTAAAAGGCATTGAGATAAATGTCCCGATGCTTAATATTGAAGAGGGCACTTCAAGGCTTGGTCCTATGTGGCCAATGTTGTTTATCACTGTGGCATGTGGTGCAATCAGTGGATTTCATACCCTTGTAGCAACAGGCACTACTGTCAAACAACTCTCAAGGGAGTCAGATGCAAGAAGGGTTGGCTATGGCTCTATGCTCGTTGAGAGTCTTTTGTCTGTTTCAGTGATTATTGCACTTGGTGCAGGGCTAACTTATGTGTCTTATAAAGAGATAGTCTTTCCTGATGGTGGGAAATCCAATCCTGTGCTTGCCTTTTCGTTAAGTGCTGGATTGTTCATGGAAAAGACATTGGGATTACCCTCTTATGTGGGTATTATTTTTGGGATACTGATGATTGAAGGCTTTGTTGTAACCACTCTTGACACGGCAGTAAGGCTTGGGAGGTTAATCTTGGAGGAGTTTTGGAAAAATCTGTTTAGTAATCCGCCAAATTTTGTCGTTTCAAGGGTTTTTAACTCTTTCATAATGATTTTGTCAATGTATTTTCTTGCTTACAAGCACGGTTTTGTTGTGGTCTGGCCAGTTTTTGGCTCTGCTAATCAACTTATGGCAGCACTGGCTCTCATTGCAGTGTCTTTATGGCTTACAATGATGAAAAAGCCAAGATTATTCACGATTATTCCAGCCATTTTCATGCTTGCTACAACTATTTATTCACTCGGGTTTCTTCTGATTCAAAAATTTCTACCTTTGGGTAATTATCCTTTGATTGCTATAACCATTATTCTATTTCTCCTTGCTTGGTGTGTGTTTGTTATTGCAGTGAGGAGATTTTTTGAATATTCAAAAAAAGATAAGGTTTTGGTTAATGCTTGATAAATATTTGTGTTGTGTTTGGGTTAAAATAAATCTTTAGATACGATGTTCAGGATTATCTTCAAGAGATTTTATAGAAATACTTTGGCAGTTGTAGGGTTGGCAATCATTGTCTTCTTTGCCATGATTGCCATTTTGGCACCATTTATTGCCCCGTATGAGCCTACAAAGATTGATGTAAACAATGTGCTTTCTCCACCAGATATAAGGCATCTATTTGGCACTGATGAACTTGGAAGGGATGTATTGTCAAGGATTATATGGGGAAGCAGGGCATCTTTAAAGGTGGGGTTTATTGCTGTAGGGATTGCTATAACAATTGGTATCTTTATTGGCTCAATAGCTGGTTATTATGGTGGAAGGGTTGATTCCATACTCATGAGATTTGTTGATATGATGCTTGCCTTCCCAACATTCTTTTTGATTTTAGCAGTTATTGCCATAGTAGAACCAAGTCTTTCAACGATTATGATAGTAATAGGTATTACTGGCTGGATGGATGTATCAAGGCTTGTTAGGGCGGAGTTTCTCTCTCTCAAGGAGAGGGAATTTGTATTTGCAGCAAAGGCAATCGGTATGACTGATTGGCGAATTATCTGGCGTCATATCCTACCAAATGCCCTTTCACCAGTATTTGTATCGGCTACCTTCGGGGTTGCAGGTGCAATACTTGTTGAATCAGGTCTATCCTTTTTGGGTCTGGGCGTTCAACCACCTGAACCAAGCTGGGGTAATATCCTAACATCAGGCAAGGACAACATAACAGTTGCATGGTGGCTATCTGTATTTCCGGGTTTGGCAATCCTATTAACTGTTTTAAGCTATAATCTTGTTGGAGAGGGATTAAGAGACGCTATTGACCCGAGGTTGTGGAACTCTGATGAGTGATGTCTTCAACCTTTGTCCAGATCCAGCAAGGGCAGAATCCAATGTAAAGACATTTCTTGAGGAAAATCCCTCATACTCTGAATCTTTTAGTAAGTATAAAAATGAGATTGCCCTTTTATTTTCATACAGTCAATTTCTTGCCAATTTTTGCATACTTTATCCCGAGAGGCTTTTTGAGGTATTAGATAAACTAAATCATCCAGTAAGTCGGGATGAAATAAGAAGCGAGCTCAAAGACATAATCACCCAACACCCTGACGATATCCTTAAGGCTTTAAGGGTCTTTAAAAAGTCAAAACTCCTACACATAACCTTAAGGGATATACTTCATGTTCAAGACACACAGTCAACATTAAACGAACTATCAGTGCTTGCAGAGGTCTTGATAGACGAGGTTTTTGATCATGTGTTTTATCTATATACAATCAAGTATTCATGTGAGGGCATACCTTTATTGGGTGTAATAGCACTTGGTAAATTGGGTGCAATGGAGCTTAACTATAGTTCTGATGTGGATTTGATGTTTGTCTGTCAGGATAATGAGGACATGGAGACATCTAATATTGACAACAGACTATCGTCATATGAATTTTATGCAAAGGTCATAGAGGAGTTTAACAGACTTTTATCAAAGGTTACAGAGGATGGTTTTGTGTATAGAGTTGATTTGAGGTTGAGACCTCAAGGGCAAAAAGGACCACTTGTCTTAAGCATAAGGGCGTATGAGGATTACTATGAATCTTGGGGGCAGATATGGGAAAGGGCTGCATTAATCAGGGCAACACCTATTGGCGGTGATAGAGAGTTGGCAATGGAATTATGTAATGCCATACAACCATTTGTGTATAGGAGATACATTGATTTAGAAACGATCAACTCAATAAGAGATATGAAATCTCAAGTTGAAAGGATTAAGACAGATACCTTCAGTAGAGACATAAAACGAGGGTATGGTGGAATAAGGGAGATAGAGTTTTTTATCCAGATATTTCAACTCTTGTATGGAGGAAAGGAGCCTTCACTTAGGCAAAAGAGCACATACCTTGCCCTTCATAGACTTCTTGAGAAGAACCTCATAGGTTATTCAGATTTCGAGCACCTTTTAAAAGGCTACGACCTTTTTAGGACTATTGAAAATAGACTCCAGCAACTAAATGACCTACAGACGCACTTGTTACCAAATAACGAAAGAGACATGCTTGTTTTGGCAAGAAAGATGGGGTTTAGCACAGGACAAGATTTTACGAATCATCTCAATACGATGCGACAGAAAATACGGCAGATTTATGATTCATTGTTGGTTTCTAACGAAGAACAACCTTATCATGGTCTTTTTGATAATTTTTATTGGGATGGAGACAGTCCGATTGAGGACTTGTTAAAAGATAGGCTTTCAAATACAAAAATAAGGGATGTAAACAGGGCAATCTATTTTTTGATGAAGATTAGGAATACCACGAGGTCTTTTCAGACATTAAGAGGTATGAGCTTGCTTCAAAAGACCATCCCTTTGTTTGTGGATGAGGCATTAATGACAAACAATGTTGAAAGGGCGCTTGCCCAAATTGTTGATTTTACCAAGATATTGGCGATAAATGAGGCGTTTTTAGAGTTTATCTCAAACAACAAGACTGTTATTAAGGATTTAACTTTTGTGTTTTCTCACACAGACTATCTATCAAGGATTTTGATGTCGAGGGTTGAGTATGTTGAATCTATACTTTACTATGAGATTGAGAAGAAATGGCTAAATCAGATCAAAAAGGAGGTTTCAGTACAAAACAACGATACCTCCGCCTTAAGGGTTTTTAAGAGGAAAAAGGAGATCAAACTTGGATTTGAATTTCTAACCAAAAAAATCGGTATTAAACAACTTTGTATTGGGCTTACAAATACAGCAGAGGCAGTGATTGATTTTCTGATGATGAAATTATGCAAGGGATTTGAGGTTGAAACATCAGACATTGCGATTATTGGTTATGGTAAGTTTGGTGCAAGGGAACTAATCTTCAACTCTGATTTGGATATCGTCTTTGTCACACACGACGAACCAAAAGACAACCATATAAAGATGGCACAGGCGCTTCTTCGGGATGTCATTGCATATACTAAGGATGGCTATCTTTACAAGGTTGATACTCGTTTAAGACCTGATGGTTCAAAAGGGATGCTTGTAAAATCAATTAAAGGATTAAGACAGTATTATCTAAATAATGCACAACCTTGGGAGATTCAGGCACTTTTAAAAGCAAGACCTATTGCTATGGTTAATAAAACTGCATTAGGTTTCTTACAAATGAGACAAGAGGTCTTACTTCAAAGATGTAAAGACATTCAAAAAGACTACATATTAGGTATGAGGGGTAGGATTATAAAGGAGTTGTCTAAACATACCGATGATACCTTAAATGTGAAATCTGGTAGAGGGGGTATTATGGATATAGAATTTGCAGTTCAATACCTTCAACTTTCAAACTGCCCAAAAAACACTGCCCTTTTAGTCCAAAATACAATCTCTGCAATTAGAAGGCTTAATACAATGTCTATCATAGATGATGTTTTATCTGAAAAACTCACTGGGATTTACATATTTTTGAGGGTTGTAGAGACGCTCTTAAGGTTAAAAAATGAAACCCTCCTTGATTGTAAGTCCAATGTAGTGGATGATATCGCACTTTTTATGGATTTGAGAAAAGAAGAACTCATAAGTAGGGTTTCTGAACACATGAATTTTGTTGATGAATTTTTTAACAGTTGATAATACTCAATTCAATGTGTCATATTTATGACATGACAAATAAGGTTAACCATATAAATCTCCCGTTTATAGTAGGCAAATCAAAGGCTATCAGGGATATTCACGAGATTATCAAGAAGGTGTCAGAAACGGATAGCACTGTCTTGATATTAGGAGAAAGTGGGACTGGTAAAGAACTTATAGCCAAATCCATACACTATCACAGCAAAAGGAGGGATTATCCATTCATCCATGTAAACTGTGCTGCTATACCTTCAGCACTATTGGAATCAGAACTGTTTGGATACGAAAAGGGGGCATTTACTGGGGCTTTTAATTCAAGAGTCGGTCGGTTTGAGTTGGCTGATAAAGGAACTATATTTTTAGATGAAATCGGTGAGATGGATCCTTCCTTACAGGTTAAGATACTACGAGTGTTACAAGAAAAGGTTTTTGAGAGGATTGGAGGGGTAAAGACTCTAAGCGTAGATGTAAGGATTATTTCAGCGACGAATAAGAATCTTGAGATTGCAGTATCAGAAGGTAGTTTTAGACAGGATTTATACTACAGGCTTAATGTAATACCAATATTTGTCCCACCCTTAAGAGAAAGACTTGAAGACATACCAGAACTTTGTGAATATTTCATACAAAAGTATTCAAAAAAATTTGGCAAAGAACCACTAAGATTAGGTGAGTCCATTATGGAGTATCTGAGAAGGTATCAATGGCATGGTAATGTCAGGGAACTTGAGAACTTCATAGAACGGCTGTATGTCTTGAAAGAGGATGTTGTGGTTACTATCAATGACCTTCCTGAAAAGATAAGGCAAGGGGGATTACCTATAATGCCTAATCTTTTAGATGATGATACAAACCCTTTTATAAATGGTATTGACCTAAACAAGGAATTGGAAAACTACGAAAAAATGCTTATTCTTCACGCCCTTGAGTTACACAACGGGGTAAAGGCAAAGGCAGCAAGATACCTTAACATAAACAGAACTACCCTTATTGAGAAACTCAAGAGATTTTCTATAGATGTATCACCGTCAGAAAATCAACAGATTTGATGAAACAAAACTTAAAAAGTCAAATTCATGACACTACTTTAGTTCAACATCTGACTTTCCTTTATTTACTGATAAACTAGTTTTTTCTATAATAAACACAAGATGAATGTTCAATAATTTTAATCACTATGTTGGTTTTAACAACGCGAATAACAATCTCTTGGCATGATTTTTTCTATGTATAACTTTTTGTAGTTTAATCTATGGCAAAAATTATTATTAAACAAGGTGATGTGTTTATGAGACTTGCGATAGCTCTGATAATCGTAGTTTTTTCCCCTCTGACCTCTCTTGGCTCTGAAGGATTAGTATTAGAAGGAGAGAATCTTTTAAAGGGTGGCAATTATTTAGAGGCAAGAAGATTATTTCACTCTGCATATCTAAAGACACCAAGGGGTTCAATTGCAGAGCGTGCACTTTTAGGGGTCGCAAAGGCAGATTACAACCTTAAAAGGTATTATGAGGCAAGACAAAATCTAAAGAGGGTTTTAGCAACTGCACAAGACCCAAATATCATCAATGAGGCGTATTTCTACTTAGGGCTATGTGAATTAGGGCTTTATAATTACAGGGTAGCAGAAAGGTATTTAAGCAGTGTTAGTGGTCATCTAAAAAAGGACGCAGTTATTGGAATGGCTGAATGCGCCCTTCGGTTAAATGATGTAAATAGGGCTGAAACTTTAATCAAGACACTCTCATCATCAGAACTCGCTGTGAGTTCAAGAGGATTAGCAATCAAGGCTATGATTGATAGTCTAAAAGGCAGGCATGATAGTGCTGTTAAGACGATGGGATTGTTGAGTAATTCTGATTTAAAAAAACATGACCTATTAGTAGAAAAGGCTCAGGTATATTACTATGCAAATAGACTAAACGATGCTGAAAAACAACTAAAGGAGATAATAAATGCCCCTGATACAACCAATGTCAATAGATTAAGGGCATTGCGTGTTCTTTGGTATATTTACACAAGGGAAAACAAGATTGAAGATGCACTCAAGACAGGCAATGCATTGCTTTTTTACGAAAGATCTGATGAATTTAAGAGGAGTCTTGCAGATATGTATCTTAAACAGGAGGATTTTTCAAACGCCTTAAGAGTTATCTCATATATTGACAGAAGAAGGCTTAAGGAACAAGAAACCGAGAAGATACTAAAGGCTGCAATGCTTAAAAACGACCCATCCACCCTTAAACTCATTTATAGATTTGGCAATTTTATTAGCCCTGATAGCCCGTTTATAGTGCAAACTGCAAGATACATTGCCAATAGCAATGATAAAAAGACCGCTATTGAGATGCTTAAAAGGGCAACGAGGGGTAATGTGGCAGGACCTGCAAGTTTGTTGCTTTCTGAATTGCTCCTACAAGAAAAGAGGTTTAGCGAGGCTAAAAAAGCACTTGAGTTTCTCACATTAGACCCACGCTATGCTAAACAGGCATCACTCATTTTAGGTGAGATTATGGAAAAAGAGGGGAAGGTGGACATGGCTATACACTACTACAAAAAACTTGTAAATGCCACAAAGGATGCTAATATAGCCGACAAACTCGGGGATATGCTTTGGGGTCAAGGAAAAAGAGAGGAGGCAATCAATTATTATATAATTGCATCAAATGGTGGAAATGAAAAGGCTTCAATAAAGGTAGGCGATTATTTTTACATAAAAGGTGATACTAAAAAGGCAATTGATTACTACAAAAAAGGGCTAAATGCCCCAAAAGAGATACCAGAGTATCAGTGGGTAAACTATCAATACGGCAAACTGACACACAGTAAGGATTATCTTAAGAAGGCTGCAGAGGGCAATAATGAGATTGCAAAGGCTGCAAAGGCACTTTTAAAGGAGTTTTAATGATAAACCAGAAGACTACCACCAAAGAGGCAGAATTAGATCTACTAAACGATGCGATAAGGTCATTCAACAAGGTATCCGAAACACTTTTACAGTATTACAAGAGCCTTGAAGAAAAGGTTGAGGTTCTTACAAAGGAGGTTGACCATAAAAAGCAGCTCCTAAATAGCATCCTTGATAGCATTGATATAGGTGTAGTTTTTTTTGACACATCAGGGGTTGTGAGACTTACAAATAGGGCAGCGGGGGAGTTGTTGCAGATACCACCAGAAAGATTAGTAGGAATGAAGGATATTTGTAAGAGTATCAATGCAGATACTATAGTGCCTCATAACGGCAAGCCATTTTTTGCTTTGATATCTCAAAGAGATGTCATTGACAATACAGGGAACCTCATTGGTAATGTGCTTATTTTTAAAGACATCACAAGGTTGAGAGAACTTGAATCTCAAAATGAAAGGAATAGAAGACTGACAGCAATGGGTGAGCTTGTCATGAAGATAGCCCATGAGATTAGAAATCCCCTTGGCAGCATTGAATTATTTGCGGGTTTGCTTAAGGATGATCTGAAGGGGACAGAACAAGGGTTGTATGCTCAAAAGATATCAAATTCTGTCCGTTCACTTGTAACCACACTTGACAACATGCTGAGTTTTACAAAGGAGATAAAGCCAAAGGTTCAAGCACAATCTATCAATCTCATGATGGATGAGATAGTGGATGAGTTTAGGGGTTATTTACAGAGCAGCAATGTTGAGATTAGATTGGTATCTGAGCAAGACATTACAGCAAATATTGATAAAGGTTTGATGAGGCAAGCCATCCTAAATCTACTAATTAATGCTGTTCAGGCGATGCCGACAGGCGGCAGTATTACCATAAAGATATCAAGAAAAGGCGATGATTTCTTTAACATAGAAATATCAGATACAGGTGTAGGTATTGATGAAGATAAGGTTGCTAATATCTTTGAACCTTTTTTTTCAACAAAGGACAGAGGCACAGGACTTGGCTTGTCAATTACTGCAGGGATTATAACGGCTCATGGTGGCAGCATATCCGTAAAAAGCAAGATTGATGAGGGTTCTGTGTTTGAGATAACCTTGCCAGTTGGTGAAAGATGAAAAGGGCACTTGTCATTGATGATGAACAGGATATGGCTTTGGCATTAAAGGAGTCACTTAAGAGATGTGGCTTTGATGTATCTGTTTTTAGCAATCCCATAGATGCCCTTTCAAGGATTAACCTATCTGACTTTTCTGTAATCGTAACAGATATGAAGATGCCAAAGATGAGTGGTCTTGAATTTATATCTGAGGTAAGGAAGAAGGGGCTTTTCGTTCCTATTATTGTTATCACAGGGTTTGGAACTGTGGAAAATGCAGTTGATGCAATGAAATTAGGTGCTACGGACTACATCATGAAACCGTTTTCCTTTGAGACACTCAAAGAGGCAATACAGAGGGTTACCCCTTCAGATGAATATGAGATAGTAGCACATTCACCTCAGATGCAAAAGATACTGAGCGTTGCAAAGGAGGTAGCAGAGACCGATATTTCAATACTACTTTCAGGTGAAAGTGGCACTGGCAAGGAGGTAATCGCAAGATACATCCACAAGATGAGCAATAGAAGGGAAAAACCGTTCATCGCTATCAACTGTGCTGCAATTTCAGAATCATTATTAGAATCAGAGCTCTTTGGTTATGAAAAGGGGGCATTTACAGGTGCTTCAGAAAGACGACTTGGTAAGTTTGAATTGGCTCATGAGGGCACGCTCTTACTTGATGAGATAAGCGAGATGGCGTTTAATCTGCAGGCTAAACTCTTAAGGGTAATTCAGGAAAAGGAGATCGATAGGATTGGTGGAAGGTTCCCAATACCAGTAAATGTAAGGATTATCGCTACCACAAATCGTGAACTTCATGCAGAGGTCAAGAATGGCAGGTTTAGAGAGGACCTCTACTACAGGCTAAATGTTTTCCCCATAAAGATACCACCTTTGAGGGAGAGAAAAGACGATATCATCCCATTGTCAGAATACTTTGTTAAGAGGTTGTCAAATAAATTAGGCAGGTCCTTTAAGATGGGGGTAGAATTTAAGGAGTTTCTGCTTCGTAAAACATGGGAGGGCAATGTCAGAGAACTTGAAAACTTTTTATACAGGATTGCTGTATTATCAAGATCAGAGGAGCTATACATACCTGAAGATGAACTGACAACCACAAATGGTTTACAGACAAGCAAGGGCACTGTCAAAGATGTTGAAAGGGAATTGATACTAAAGACCCTCAATGAGACTGGTTGGAATAAGACAAAAGCGGCCGAGATACTGGGTGTTACCTCAAGGACAATAAGAAACAAGTTAAAGGAGTATGGTATAAAAAGATAGATTTTGGGTAGATTAGATGATGTTTGTTGGAACAATATTTGCAAGTATTTTTTAGGAGGGAATATGCCTGATAAAAGCATGATGATTTTAGAGAAGGCGATGGATATAGCAACTTATAGGAGGAAGGTCTTGACCTCAAACATAGCAAATGCTGAAACACCTGGATACAAAGCAAAAGACATATCCTTTCAGGTTGAGATGAAAAAGGCTTTAGACGACATTAACAATGGGAATTCAACAAGCGGTAGCACATTTGAGGTGTTTGAGACTGTAAATACAATGCAAAATAGGGATGGTAATACGGTAAATATTGATGTTGAGATGGCAAAGATGGCTGAAAACTCATTGACATACAATACTGCTGTGCAACTTTATTCAAGAAAGGCAAGGATGTTGAGGGATGCCCTTAAGGCAAGATGAATGAACTAAAAAATTTAGGAGAAGGCTATGAATAGTGTGTTTTTACCATTGAAGGTTAGTGCCACTGCCCTTGAGGCACAAAAGGTTAGGATGAATGTGATAGCATCAAACATTGCAAATGCGAGTTCTACTCGCACACCCGAGGGGGGTCCTTACCGAAGGAAGGATGTGCTGTTTGAGTCTTACATGTTTGACCAAAACTCCGTAGGTGTAAATATCCCTAAAATCGTTGAGGATAAAAGGCCATTTAGAACAGTATATGACCCATCGCATCCAGACGCCGATAGCAATGGTTATGTAAACTATCCTAATGTCAATACCATTGAAGAAATGGTAAACTTAATGAATGCCTCAAGGGCGTATGAGGCAAACTTAAATATCATTACATCGTTTAAGGAGTCATTTAATAGGACTCTTGATTTGTTGAGGACATAATCTTTTGAGATAAAAGGAGGTTGAGCAGGTATGGATGATATAAAAGGCATTGGTCAACATATACAAACTACTGCCAAGGATGCAATAAAACCATCTCAGTCTGCCGAAAAGGGTTCTTTTGAAGATGCTATCAAGGATGCAATCAAAGAGGTCTCACAGATAGGAAACGATGCTGAAAAGGCGATACAGGATTTTGCAACAGGTGAAGTCAAGGACATACATACTGTCGTATTGGCAATGGAAAAGGCTGATCTGTCTTTTCAGACACTGATGTCGGTTAGGAACAAACTACTTACTGCCTATGAAGAAATAATGAGAACACCAGTTTAGATAAATGGAAAAAATTTCCTTCTAATGAGGTTAAGGTTAGATGGCTCTTGCCGACATAATTGAAAACATAAAGGCATGGGATAATAAAAGGAAGATTGCCGCAGTTGTAGTTCTTGCCTTAAGCATTGCCATAATTGTTACTGTTACCTTATGGAGTCAAAAAGAGGAGTATCATGTCCTATTTAGTAATCTAACACAAGAAGATGCAGGTAGTGTAATGGCAAAGTTAAAGGAGATGAAGGTTCCTTACAAAGTTGATGGAAATGTTATTTATGTGCCTCAGAAGAGGGTCTATGAATTAAGGCTTGAACTTGCATCTATGGGTTTACCGCAAGGGGGCTTGATTGGTTTTGAGATATTTGACAAGACAAACTTTGGAATAACTGAATTCGTTCAGAGGCTAAATTATGTGAGGGCATTGCAGGGAGAACTCGCACGGACTATAAAGCAACTAAGCGAGGTTGAGTCTGCAAGGGTGCACATAGCGATGCCTGAAAAGAGCATCTTCACTGAAAAAGAACAAAAACCATCTGCCTCAATAGTATTGAAACTCAAGCCGGGTAGGTCTTTGAGTCAATCACAAGTAGGTGGGATTGTGCATCTTGTATCAAGTAGTGTGGAGGGACTAAGTCCACAGTCCATAACTATTTTAGATAATTTAGGTAACCTTTTATCAAAACCGCATGATACTGAATCCATAACGGACGGACGGTTATTGGAGTATCAAAAGTTTGTTGATAAGACCTACGAGCAGAAGATCCAAAGCATGCTTGAACCGATAGTCGGTAAGGGAAAAGCAATAGTGAGGGTTACTACCAAACTTGATCTAAAAAAGATAGAAACCACAGAGGAGAAGTTTGACCCCGATTCCGCAACGGCTCGGACACAACAAAAGACCACAGAGCAGACATCTGGCGCATCTACTGGAGGGATTCCCGGTGTGTTGTCTAATCAACCCGGACAACCTTCCACATCGGCAGGGGTGGGTGGTCAGGTTGTCTCACAGAAACAGACAGAGACTACAAATTATGAAATAAGCAGGACACTCAACAGGATATCACAGCCGGGCGGGGAGTTAAAGAGCATATCGGTTGCCGTTTTAGTAGATGGCACATACAAAAAGGACAAGGACAAAAAGGTATATACTCCACGCACTGAAGAAGAGATGAAGAAGTTTAACGAGGTTGTGAAGGCTGCAATAGGGTATAATAGAGAGAGAGGGGATCAAGTAATTGTAGATAATGTTGCATTTGAAGGTGCATTAGAGGAGATGCCTCCAGAAAAGGTTGATATTATGTCTATAGCCACCACGGTGCTTAGGTATTTAGTGCCACTTATAATTGTGCTTCTCATCTTCTTATTTGTCATCAAGCCACTTATGACTACCATTAAGACTGTGCCTAAAAAGGCTAAAGAACCTGTTTTACCTCCAGAGGCTGTCTTGGCACCAGCTGCTGTATCACCTGTCCCACCTGAACCAGA
The DNA here is from genome assembly GCA_026415695.1 of Thermodesulfovibrionales bacterium. GTDB lineage: Bacteria > Nitrospirota > Thermodesulfovibrionia > Thermodesulfovibrionales > Dissulfurispiraceae > DUZI01. Next base: position 13,427 of record JAOAGP010000093.1, read on the forward strand.
ATTGCCACCGGAGGAGGTTATGAAACAGAAGGTATTGGAGATAGTCAAGAAAGACCCTCGTCAGGCGGCACATATCATAAGGGAATGGATGGCAGAGAGTTAGTATGAAAAAACTTACTGGGGTGGAAAAGGTTGCTGCCTTTTTATCTGTTGTAGGTGAGGATGCTGCTACACAGATATTTAAGCATCTTGATCCACTTGAACTTGCAAGGATTGTCCCCCTTATGGCAAGGGTCAAGATATCAAGCGATGAGGCAAATATGGTTGTCAAGGACTTTTATGATAGAACTGGTTCGGCATCTGTTGCCATAGACGAAGAGTATATTAAAAAAATCTTGCTAAAGGCATTTGGAGAAGAGCAGGCGAGCAAACTCATTGAAAAGATAGAAAGCGGTGCCTCTGCCTTTGATATCTTGAGATGGCTTGACTCAAACTCTGTTGCAAACATGCTTGCAAGGGAACACCCACAAACCATTGCAATAGTGATGGCTCATCTTGAGCCAACACAGGCAGCGGAGGTTATGGGTAAACTGCCCGAGCATCTTAAGATTGATGTGTCATTAAGGATTGCAAATCTTGACCAGATATCACCATCAGTATTGATGGAGTTAGAGGATGTGCTTCAGTCACAACTTCAGAGTTATACTCGGGCAAAGAAGATTGGCGGTATAAAGACCGTTGCAGAGATACTAAACCAGATGGACAGGGCATCAGAGGATTTGATACTTAAGAACATTGAAGAAAAAGACCAGATACTTGCAGATGAGATACGCAAACTCATGTTTACATTTGATGACCTGATAAATGTTGATGACAAGGGCATCCAGATGATACTTAAAGAGATAACAACAGATGACCTTGCCCTTGCTCTTAAGATGGCGATGGAGGAACTAAAGGCAAAGATATTTAAAAACATGTCTCAAAGGGCGGTTCAGATACTCAAAGAGGAGATGGAGGCTAAGGGTGCGGTTAAGGTTTCTGATGTGGAAAAGGCTCAGATGAATATTGTGAGGGTGGCAAGAAGATTAGAAGAGGAGGGCAAGATTGTTATAGGTGGTAAGGGCGCAGAGGAAGTAATAGTATAAGATGCAAGACGATGTAATCAAGGTATATAACCCACAGAGTTTTGACCAACATAAAAAGATTACCAAGAAGACCGTAGAGGAGATAGAAAAAGAGGCACTTCAAAGGGCTAAAACACTTGAGGAAGAGGGTTTTAGAAAGGGATACCAAGAAGGCTTAAAGAAGGCAGAGGAAGAGACAAAAGTAGTTCTTGAAGACGAAAAAAAGAAGATTGATGAAACATGTCAGAAACTTCTGTCAGTTCTACAGAGCATTGACACTTATCGGTCTCAGCTTGTAAAAGATCTCTTACCAGACATAATAACCCTTTCAGTTGAGATAGCAGAAAAGATTGTAAAAAAAGAGATAGAACTTGATAAAAACATAGTCAGCTACATAGCTCAAGAGGCACTTAGCAAGGTGGAGGATACAGTAGATACTGTAACAATAAAGGTAAATCCAATAGACTATGACATCATTGTTGAGCATCTAAATATCCTTAAAGATGCCTCATCGCTTAAGACCATAAACATTGAACCGGTCTCAACCATTGAGCGAGGTGGATGTATCATTGAGACTGAAAAGGGAGAGATAGACGCTAGGATTAGTGAACAATTAGTGGAGATAGCAGATGCAGTTAGCACAGCAACTCATAGAGACATGTAGGGAGTTTATAAAGGATAGAGAACTCATAAAGGTCTGTGGAAGGGTCAACAAGGTGGTAGGTCTTGTCATTGAAGGCACTCATCCAAGGGCTAATATAGGCGATATATGCCAGATTCAACTGCGAGATGCTATGCATAACAATATCATAGAGGCAGAGGTCATTGGGTTTAGAGCAGGCACTGTTTTGCTCATGCCTCTTGCCGATACGATGGGTATTGGTGCAGGTGCCCGTATTGTATCAAGGGGACGGCAAAAGTATGTAAAGGTTGGTCGTAGTCTTTTGGGTAGGGTTATTAATGGATTGGGCTTACCATTGGATGATAAGGGACCTATAAGAGGGGTTTTATATCCAATCTACAACGAACCGATTAATCCACTTCACAGACAGAGGATAAAGGAACCGATTGTTTTAGGTATTAGGGCAATTGATGTGATGCTTACCTGTGGCAAGGGACAGAGATTGGCTATAATGGCAGGGAGTGGTGTAGGCAAGAGTGTGCTTTTAGGTATGATTGCCAGAAACACTAAAGCTGATATCAATGTGATTGCCCTCATCGGTGAAAGGGGTAGAGAGGTCAGAGAGTTTATAGAGAAGGATTTAGGTGAGGAGGGGTTGAGGAGATCAGTCCTTGTTGTTGCCACTTCAGATACCTCACCACTTATGCGGATTAGGGCTGCATTTGTAGCTACTGCCATAGCAGAATATTTTAGGGGACAGGGTAAGAATGTTTTGTTTATGATGGACTCTATCACCCGTTTTGCAATGGCACAAAGGGAGATCGGATTGGCTGCAGGAGAGCCTCCGACCACAAAAGGATATCCACCATCGGTGTTTAATCTCTTACCCAAGCTTCTTGAAAGGGTTGGGACGAGTAACACTGAAGGCAGTATCACTGGACTATACACAGTATTAGTAGAGGGAGATGATATGAATGAACCTATCGCTGATGCGGTTCGTTCCATATTGGATGGTCATATTGTATTATCACGGGAATTGGCTAACCATAACCATTATCCAGCAATAGATGTTCTTTCAAGCATAAGTAGGCTTATGAAGGATATTACAGAACCCAAACATGTTGAGTATGTCGCAAGGGTGATTGATATTATGTCCACATATAAGCGGTATGAGGATGTGATAAACATAGGTGCATATAAGGAAGGGACGAATCCAAGATTGGATTATTCAATAAGGATGATGGATAAATTGAGACCTTTTCTTAGACAAGGGATAACAGAAAAGGCAGATTTTTCTCAATCACTAAATCAACTGTACGAATTGTTTAATCAGAAGTAGTTATGGCATCTACAATCCAGAGTCTTTTGGGGTTGAAACAATGGCAGGAAGATGAGGCAAAGAATGCCTTTGCACAAGCACTTAAGTCATTGTCAGCAGAAGAAGATATCCTACGGGCACTTGAGGATAAATTAAACAGCCTTAAAAAAGATTTTATCAATCTGTCATCAAGAGATACAGATATTGATTCATTAAAAAGTATCCTTGACTATCAGGAGTATCTCATATACAAGATTTCAATGCAAAGGGATGTTATCTCTAAAAAGGAGATTGAGGTAGAAGAGGCAAGGAAGAAACTCGTAGAGGCTACAAAGGAGAGAAGGATTTTTGAAAGGCTTCGTGAAAAGGAGATTTTACAAATACAAAAACAACAAGAAAGGCTTGAGAGGATACAAACCGATGAGACAACATCAGTGAGGTTTGGTAGGAGCGAAGAATAGGCATGTATATTGTATTTATTGCTAATGAGGGAGTAATTTAATGGCAAGAAAGATATTCATTTTAACCATTATAGCATTACTGATTTACCTACCATTGTTGGCTCAACAAGAACCATCTAAACAGCCTTCACAACCAGCTGAAAGACAAAAGGATGCAAAGAGCCTTGAGGAAGAACGATTGTCAATAATCAAATCTGACATACAAAAGGAATTAGAACAACTCAAAAAACTCAAAAAAGAGATTGAGGATCTGCAGAAGATGTTTGAAGAAAAGGTTGAGATGAAGGATACACAATACCTTGCTCAACTTGCAAAGATGTATGAATCTATGCAACCAGAAGAGGCTGCCCGCAGATTAGAAAAACTTGATGATGACACCGCAGTTACAATAATGACTGCCTTAAAGCCAAAGACTGCAGGTAGGATACTTGCACAGATAGATGATAGTAGGGCAGCGGTCTTGTCAAAGAAGATACTCACAAGGGCAAGGATCAAACAGGAAAAACCTATCCAGTAGATAACCTCGTATTAGGAAAAAATTTCCTTCCTAATGGTTTTATTACAGCAAGAAAATCTGTAAAACAGGCTTTTCAGAGAAAAGCAATTTTTATCAGAAAAGGATTTGCCATTTTCAATCTATCCTTGTTTATACAATACAATTGTTTTTTTGAATTATCTGTAATCACTGACTGATTTGTTTAATGATGTTTGTGGATTTTCTAATTGGTATAATTGTTTAACAACAGTGGCATACCTATTGCGTAATTGAAGATAAAGAGTAAAACATACGGAGGTCAAAATGATAGTGTCATCCCCGCATATACAAAACATACAGAAGATGGTAAGTTCAAACAATCAAGCCACACCATCAGGAGATGTATCGCAGAAGGGTTCTGGTGGAAGTTTCATGTCAGTGCTTTCAATGATGATGTGTCATGGAAATAACCAGTCTGCAGAGATGATAAACGCTATAAAAAATGGAGACTCGGCATTTGATATTGTAAAGGACTTTCTACAAAACAAGGACATAGACACTGATAATTCTCTGATTTTAGGGTTTTTACAAGATATCTTAAACGATAGTCAGAGGTTTCAAGAGTTGATTCAGTCATTATCAAACACTGACAACAACACCATAATACAGCAACTGGCACACCTAAATTACGGTCAGATGAAGGATATTAAAGGGACTTATATAAAAGAAAAGTTAGAAGATCTTTTACAATCTATCAAGTCAAGACTAAATGAAATGCAAGATATAACCCCGTCAGATGTTAGAAGAGTGATCAATGAGGAGATAGCAAAGTTGTTTAATAAAAGGAATAGAATGACGGAAGAGATTGTATTTAAACAGACAGCCATCAGTGAAGAAAGCCAAATTGTATCTTCAAATATTATCACTGATAATGAAACAACAGGAGTAAACCTCTTTGATAGTCTTGTTGATAAGGATTCATCAGCATCTGATAAGTTGCTTAGTCAGGCGCATCAAGATATTGTAAAGGTATTTACTAATTCAAATAAGGATAAAACCCTATTTAATAACACAGATGAGTTGAGGGTTGCACTTCAAGAAGCCATGAAAGATAGTGATATTGACATGGCATTTAAGAAAGAGTCATTTGCTATATCATCAAACATTGAAAGCAACTCCCACAGTGTAAACATACTTGATGAAATTGTTAAGGATTTAGATGTAAAGGAGATGGCGTTTTCTTCAGAAAATAGTCAGATCAGTAAAAACAGTCAAACAGTAGTCTTAAACGAATCTCCAACACAACAAGTAAGGAATGAGAATGCCATACGAGAAACATTGCATGTAAGCAGGATTCAGGAGATTGACACAAAGATTTTAAAGGCAATACAGACTGATTCAAAGACGCTTACTTTGAGACTTGAGCCTCCGGATTTAGGTAGCATACATATAAAATTAATCATGACTGATGGTAGCTTAAGGGCAGATCTCAAGGTTGATAACCATGCTGTAAAGGATATGATGAACCTCGCGCTGCCGCAGATTAGGAATACCCTTGAAAATGCGGGGATTAAGGTGAGCGAGTTTTTTGTTGACATTAGGGAGGAATATTATTCAGATGGTGGAAAACATAACCATGATAGAGACAATAATCGGGAAAACCAGCAGGACAAAAAACAAAAGGATAAAGGTTTTAAACCTTTTGAATACTACATTTAATGGAGGTATGTGAGATGGCAGACTATGCAATGACAACAGGCATTGTTAATGAGGCTATATACAATGGCACTGCAACAAAAAACACTAATACAACAAATAAGTATGGGGAGTTGGGCAAGAACGATTTCTTAAAATTACTTATTGCTCAATTGAAATACCAAGACCCTCTTAATCCTATGGAAGATAAGGAGTTTATCGGGCAGCTAACACAGTTTAGCACACTTGAGCAGATTACAAACATGAGTAGTAACATTGAGAAGTTTTTACAAAACCAGCAGTCACAAAATATCGCATCAGCTGCTGGCATGATAGGACTTGATGTAAGGGATTCAAAGGGTGAAGGAGGTATTGTTACTGGTATATCCATTGAAGAGGATGGCACATATCTTGTTATTGGTGATAAAAAAGTCTCCATTAATGATGTAAAGAAGGTTAATTACCCTACTTAGTAATGATGGGGATAAGAACTATCAAACGATTATTTAAATTGCGGAATGGCAGTTTTAGATGTAGAAAATCAAAATTGAAAATATGTAGGAGGTAGTTATGGGAATATTAGGTTCAATGTTTACAGGTGTAAGTGGTCTTGCAACAAATGGTTTGGCA
>JAOAGP010000112.1 GCA_026415695.1 Thermodesulfovibrionales bacterium
GTGACAATGTAAGGCAGATTGAGGACATCTTAAAGAAAGAAGAAGAGCAGAGGCAGAGGAATGAGTATGCGAGGAGGTTGAGGGTTGAGGGGGAGCAGTTACAGAGGGCGGGGAGGATACAGGAGGCGATAGCAAAATACAGGGAGAGTTTAAGGTATCAACCTGATGCAGCCCTTGAGAAGCACATAAGGGAATTAGAGTTATCAATGGTAAGACCCACACCTACACCACAGCCAACACCTACACCAAGACCACCAGAAGTGACAGCCTCAATAAATCTAACAGGTAGTTGGATTGGCAGGTGTGAAGGACAAAGCAGTCAATACAGTATTGAAATAAGACACAACGGAAACAATTTTACAGCAAGATCTGAATACGATGAATACAGTGGCACAATCACAGGCAATCAGATAAGGGGCAAGTCAAAGACAGGGGATGATATCATGGGTGCAATTATAAACAACAATCAAATCAAGATAACAATTGCTTACAAAAATATATCATACAATCCCCAGAAATGCGACCTTCAAAGGATGGATAACTTACAATCACCTAAACCGGACAAAGACCGAACAGAATCTCAGAGACAAACTTACTATCAAGTTAACTTCCGTAAACAATTTAACCATGAACGAATGGAAGGACCGTGGTCTTATGAGGGAATTCCTCTGTTAGGTTATCAAGGGATGCCAGCACCAATAGTATGGCTTACAAAATGTAAGGCTCCCAACAATGACGGAATTTGCTATCCGATGCAATTTGAATGGGATGTTGAAAACTTTACAGCATCGTCATTATATCTCTTAACAGATCTTGCATGGTGGGGGAACAACCTTCAAAATAAGGTCATTGCAAGACTTACTGTTATCGGAGTTGGAGGACAAGCTAAAAGCTTTGATATAAGGGCAGGAATCCATACCGCCGAATGGAGCGGTGGTGATATTAAAGATAATCCACCATTGGTAAAGATTGTACATCCACAGAACGTGAAATATTCAGGAAGAAGATTTCTCAACAAGTTTGAATTAGGTAAGATGACAGTCACTAAGATAAAAATGGAATTACTTGAACTTCCCACTGTTGGTGGAAATGGTGTTATGGAAATCTCAGCGATAACACTTGTTCAATAGATTAAAAAATAGTCTCAGATATGTAGAGGACATTACAAACAGTATTTTATGTTATGAGCACACTTGATAATTATTTGAGGTGTTAAAACCATGATTACACAAACTCAAGGAGGAAGCAAAATGAAAGAGTGTATTAAAGTAAGAATCAATTATGGCTTCTTTTTTTTGTTGATTATCCTATCTTTAGCTGTCGTTTTTAATAGTCTTGATACAGCAGATGCAACATTACCTTGCGACAGTTATGGCGTATCCTATTTGGGTTGTTTCATAAATAATCATTTTTTTGGGATTAAAACAGAGAAAAAGAAAGAATATCATTTGTTTGCAAACCCAGATATAAGGCAGGGATGTTTCGACATAACTCAACATGAAGGGAATGTAGTTTATTGGAGAAACGTTGAAATAAGGAGGTGTCGTCCTAATAAAGAGGTTGAAAAGTGTCCTGAAATAAAAGAAGTAAGAGGGTCATGTTACCCCATATCTATTCAAGGTTGTGCAATAAATGGGGTTTTCTTTCTGTCTTCTATCAACTTTAATGACTTAAGGGTTGAAGTGGATAAGACTCCTCCAAAGTATTATTATGAACCTCAATTAACATACTGCACTATAGATAAAGATTCTAAAAATATAAAAGACAAGATGTTACAGTATGATGGCAAGGTTCTATCTTTTAATGACATAAAAGAAACTCCAGATAGGATAGTGCAGAAGGTGAAGATTGAAAAAAAAGGGTATATAGAGTATGTGATGAAGATAAACCTACCTGAATCAGAACCAGTTGTAATAGGTGATTGTAACATTGAACCGGGGTCACCATTATACTGGAGAGTTACAGAATATATTAGATATATGATAGAGAAGGCATTAAAAAATGGCAAGAATAATGAGGCATTAAGATATGAGACATTTGGTGAGAAATATCTAACCCATTCATCATCTAAAGAAAGTGGATGCTCCTTTTATTCAAGTATAAAATACTCATACATGAAGTACAAAAGATACGAAGAGGCATTAAATGTAGCCTATAAACATGATAAATGCAAAGGCAAGACGGATGAACTCGAAAAACTTGGTGATGAATTAAAGATACGCAAGATGAAGAAGTCTGCCATAAAGGCATATGAAAAGGCGATGGAGATAGAGACAGATGAACAAGTAAGGAAAAGGCTTGAAGAAAAGATGAAAAAATGAAGAAACTAAAAATCAACAATCTTAAAGGGGTGGTTTAATAATAGTGGAATTTCAACAGACTTGATAGAATAATGCTGGTGTAAAATACGAGAAGATTTTAGAGATAAAAATATGAATGACGCAAATAAGGATAGTTTTGACCTTAATGGTTATATATCTCACATTAAAAAAGGAGTGTCACCTCTCACATTATTTTGACTAAATTTCGCACATTATTTTGATTATCAAATTGCTTTGAACAATCAGAGAGGGAGGCATCGCCTCCATCTCTGTGTTTATATGAGTTCTGTTTCTGCAATCCTTACATGTTCTGGTGAGACGATATTCATCTTTTCCCCAGATCCAGCGATAACATCACAATAAAATATTTTTAAAATCCTTCAAATCAGCCAT
>JAOAGP010000005.1 GCA_026415695.1 Thermodesulfovibrionales bacterium
CCAAGAGATACCAAGAATCTTGCAAGAGTAGTCTCCTTACTTTTGGCTATAGCGTTTATCAGATTCTCTGATGATTTTTGTGCAAAGTTTGGTAGTGCAAGGAGTGACTCTTTTGTAAGGGTAAAGATATCTGTAAAGTGCCTTACAAGTCCTTTGTGATAGAGTAATTCAACAGTCTTTTCACCTAACCCTTCAATATCCATCGCTGACTTGCTTGCAAAGTGTTTTATCCTTTCAATTGCCTGTGCCTCGCAGTTTATGTTTACGCACCTTAACGCTACCTCATCTAATTCTTTAACGGTTTGAGAGCCACAAACAGGACAGTGTTTTGGTGGTAAAACCTGTGTCTCAGAGCCTTTTCTTCTGTCTTTAAGCACCTCTACAACCTGTGGTATAACATCCCCTGCCCTTTCAACAACTACCATATCTCCAGTCCTTAAATCCTTGCGTTGAACCTCCTCCCAGTTGTGAAGTGTCGCCTTGCTGACTGTAACGCCTCCTACATTTACAGGCTCTAATATGGCAATAGGTGTGATAGTGCCTGTCCTACCTACACTTGGTATGATTTCTTTAAGAATGGTCAATCTCTTTTGAGATGGGAATTTATATGCTATTGCCCAGCGTGGCTCACGGGTCTTTTCACCCAATAGCCTTTGAAGTTCAAAACTATTTACCTTGATTACTACCCCATCTGTTTCAAACGGCAATGTATGGCGGATTGATTCCAATTGATGCACCCTTTCTATGACTGTCTTTATACCTTTTTTTAATAGTGCCTCTTGTGGAATGGGAAACCTTGCAGATTTTAGCCACTGAAAAAACTCCCATTGCGTCTTAAATTCCATACCCTTTATGCTGCCTAAACCATAACATGCTATGTTGAGCCTTCTACTTGCTGTTATTGATGGATCAAGCTGTCTTACTGAACCTGCAGATGCGTTGCGGGGATTTGCAAAGGGAGGTTCACCCTTGAGATTTCTCTGTTTGTTTAGATCCTCAAAATCCTTTAGGTTCATATATACTTCACCCCTGATGTCTATCTCATCAGGGATTGAAGTAATCCCGTCAATGCTAAGAGGGATTGACTTGATGGTCTTTATGTTTTGTGTAACATCCTCTCCAATGTATCCATCACCCCTTGTAGATGCCCTTGTGAGTATGCCATTTGTATAAGTCAGTTCAATAGCAAGCCCGTCGTATTTGGGTTCAACAGTGTATTCAATGTCTTCTTTCGTATCAAGGAGTCTCTTGATGCGTTTATCAAAATCTTCGATCTCCGGGATGCTAAAGGCATTATCTAACGAAAGCATAGGGATCGTATGTTCAACGGTGTTAAACCTCTCTAATGGCTTTTCTCCGATCCTTTGTGTCGGAGAGTCAGGACGGATGTAGTTATACTCTTCTTCAAGACTTTTTAGCCTCTGATAAAGCGTGTCATATTCCTCATCGCTTATCTCGGGACTATCCAATACATAGTATCTATAAGAGTGGTAGTTTAGGGTCTTAACGAGATTATCTATCTCATCCTTTATACCTTGTGTAAGTGGCTTATGCTTCAATGATTACCTCATCAATAAATCTTAAGGCATGAAAGACGGTCTCAACCTTGTTTTGCATCCTGTCTCCTGTAAGGTTTAGTTGTCTTGTCTGTAAACCCTCTTCACAACAGACTGATACATACACCAAACCAACAGGTTTGTCATCAAGGGCAGTAGGTCCTAAATTTCCAGTTGTGGAGATAGCATAATCAGCACCTGATAACCTTTTTACACCAAGCACCATCTCCTCTGCTGTCTCTTTGCTAACAACACCGTAGATGTTGATAATGTCTGGATTAACACCCAAACACCTTATCTTTGACATAATGGAATAACTTACTACTGACATTATGAAAAACTCGCTTGCCTTTGGTATCTCAGTCAAGACATGGCTTAAAAGCCCACCAGTGCAAGACTCCGCAACCGCAAGTGTTTTGTGTTTCTTTCTAAGTTTTAGATTAATTCTCTGGGCAAGGTCAATTACTTGGTCAAGCATTAACTATATCTCTTTCTTTTTACTCAACCTTACCCTCAACCCTGATAAATAGCGTTTTTTCTGATACAACTGGCATCTTATTGATCTCATTTAGGGCATTTAAAACATCCTTTTCCCTTGCAGTATGCGTCAACATCACAAGTGGGACGCTGCCCCCAACCTGCCTGCCCTTTTGTATCACTGATGCAATACTTATGTTGTTTGCCCCCAATACACCACTAATCTTTGATAATACACCCGGCTTGTCAAGGGCAGAAAACCTAAAGTAGTAATTGCTCATGACATCCCCCATGTCCATTATCTTCTTATCATATGTGTCCTTTGCTAAAGACCTAATAAAATTATCAGGGGGACTATTTGTCTGTATCTTCTTTGCAATATCTATGATGTCTGCAACCACTGCACTACCAGTTGGCATGTCTCCTGCCCCTCTACCGTAATACAATGTTGCACCCACAGAATCCCCCTCAACATACACTGCGTTGAAGACGCCATCAATCTTTGATATCAGATAGTTGTTTGGAACCATCGTCGGATGCACCCTCATCTCAATTGAATCACCTGTAATCTTTGTGATAGCAAGTAGTTTTATCTTGTATCCCAGTTCACCAGCAAATGCAATGTCTTGTGCTGTAATATGTGTGATCCCCTCTCTATAAATCTTGTTGTAGCTAAGAGGAATGCCAAAGGCAAGGCTTGCAAGTATAGTGAGTTTGTGTGTAGTGTCTATACCTTCGATATCAAAGGTTGGATCTGCCTCAGCATAACCAAGCCTTTGTGCCTCCTTGAGTGTATCAGAAAATTCAGCCCCTTCATTTGTCATCTTTGTAAGTATGTAATTGCAGGTGCCATTTATAATCCCATATATTGCAGTTATACTATTTGCAACTAATCCTTCCCTTAATACCTTGATTATTGGGATGCCACCTGCTACAGATGCCTCAAAACCAACATCCACTCCATGCTCATCTGCAGATTTGAATATGTCTCTGCCCTCAGTGGCAAGCAAGGCCTTATTTGCTGTTACTACATGCTTTTTTTGTGAAATAGCCTCCAACATGAAGTCCTTGGCAGGATGGATACCCCCGATGAGCTCTACAACTATATCAATGTCAGGGTCATAAATCACATCCTTAGCACTTGTTGTAAGAACACCATCAGGAACCTTGACCCCTCTATCCCTTGTGATGTCTAAATCTGATATCCTCTTAAGATTGATGTCCAATCCTGTCTTTTGTCTTATGAGTTCTTTAGAGTTGAGCAATATCTTTGCTGTGCCAGAACCCACAGTGCCAAAACCGATTATTCCCACATTTACAGTCCCTTTTGCCATTTTATCCTTACCTCTCTTAATTTTTTTATTTTAGTTTATCACAGATGCATAAAAAACCTGAAAGTATAACTCATGGATAAAACAACTCATACCGCCTTGTTCTTATGCTTATTAGAATACCTGCAGAAATGAAGTTACTCAACAATGCCGTCCCCCCATAACTTACAAATGGTAAAGGCACGCCTACTACAGGCAATATCCCAATAGTCATGCCAACATTTACTGTAAAGTAAATAAAGAACATAGCAGTGATACCGGTTGCAACTAATCGTCCAAACTCATCCTTTGCCTTTAAGGCGGTGTCAATTCCCCTTAAGAATAGGATTAAGTAGAGTGCAATCAAAAACAGTGAACCTAAAAATCCAGTCTCTTCTGCGTAAACTGAAAATATGAAGTCGGTATGTTTTTCTGGTAGAAACCTTAAAGGACCTTGTGTGCCTTTTAGATACCCTTTGCCAGTAAATCCTCCTGAACCAACCGATATCTTTGATTGGTAAATATGGTAACCTGCACCTGTTGTGTCTTCTTCAGGGTTGATAAAGGCTGTTAGCCTGCTTTTCTGATAGTCTTTTAGTTTATCCCACAGGATATCTCCCAAAAAAGGCACAGAAACTATTGCTATGATTGATAGGGTAACGATGAGTTTTTTATTTATCCCTTTTATTATGGACAGTATCACGAACAGACAAAACAAGAGTATAGATGTGCCTAAATCAGGCTGTTTGATCAGAAGAATAAATGGGAAAAGCGCAAAGATAAGTGCGCTTTTTAGATATGTCTTGTCTTTTAAGGGTTCTTTGATGTTGCTAAGATACGCAGAATATGCAATGATAAATGCAAGCCTAAAAAACTCCGATGGTTGAAAGTTCAAAGGTCCAATTGATATCCATCTTTGGGCACCCATCGTGGTCTTACCTATGAAAAAAACAAGTATGAGGGCTATTAGCCCAGCAATATAAAAGACATAGGCAAATCTCTGTAACCAAATGTAATCAAATGTTAAGACTATTAGCATGCAGACTACACTTATTAAGAGCCATAGTGTTTGTTTAAGGTAAAAGTCTTGCTGTTGAAATATATCTACAGGTGGTCTCGTGGCACTATAAATAGTCAATATTCCAATTATAGACAGTGTCAACACTATACCAAAGGTAAGATAATCAAGATGTGATATGAGTCGTCTATCAATCTTTAGCATCGTTTGTGTTTTCTGTCTTTTTGTAGTATGCCTCTATGACCCTTTTTGCAATAGGTGCTGCAACTGCACCACCTCCTCCACCATGCTCTACAAAAACCGATAGTGCTATTTCACTGTCTTTGACAGGGGCAAAGGCTATAAACCATGCATGATCCATGTATTTCTCTCCAGTAAGCCCTTTTTTCTTACCAACGACTTGAGATGTGCCTGTTTTACCACCGATTTGAACTATTGAAGACATAGCAGTCCTTGCGGTGCCACCACCCTCATTTACCACACCAGCCATCGCCATCTTAATCCTGTTAAGATTATCATCTGAGACATCAATCTTGGTAGTCTGACCCTTTTCATCTTTTAATAGTGTAGGACTGATAAGGTATCCGCCGTTTACAATTGCAGCAGTCATCCTTGCCATCTGTATTGGGGTAGCAAGGACAAATCCTTGACCAATAGATGATATGAAGGTATCTCCTAAATACCACTGTAGTTTTTTTACCTCTGATTTCCATTTTGCGTTTGGTATAAGCCCTTTTTTTTCTACAACTGGGGTGAGGTTGATACCTGTCTCCTTACCCAAGCCAAAGGCGGTAGCATATTTATGAATCTTTTCTATTCCCAACCTCTTGCCTATTTCATAAAAGTAAACATCACAAGACTCTACAATTGCCCTGTGGAAGTTAACACCACCATGTCCTCCCTTTTTCCAACAGCCAAAGGTCCAACTACCGTATGTAAGCCCCCCAGTGCAATTGACAGACCAGTCAGTCTTTACTACATCCTCCTCAAGGGCTGCAAGGGCGGTTATCATCTTAAATGTTGAACCGGGTGGATATTGACTTTGAAGTGCCCTGTTGAGCATGGGTTTTTTGGGGTCATTTATGAGACTCTGCCAATCAGCGTTGCTTATCCCTTTTGCAAATAGATTGGGATCAAAGGACGGAAGGCTTTCAAGGGCAAGTATTTCACCAGTATCCACCTTGAAGGCTACAACAGCCCCTGCCTTATTACCAAATGCCTCATGTATAGCCTTGTGTAGCCTGATATCAATACTCAAATATATGTCTTTACCTTTAACAGGTTGATTCTCGCTTATTAATCTCAACTCCCTGCCAATGGCATCAATCTCGACTACCTTGCCTCCCGGTGTTCCTCTTAACTCTTTATCATATACAGCCTCAGCACCCCATTGTCCTATTAGGGCATCTGCGGGGAAATCCTTTAAATCACTGATTTGGCTTTGTTTTATCTTTCCTAAATATCCGATTAGATGTGATGCAGTCTTACCAAATAGATACTGTCTTCCAACCTCCGTTTCAACAAAAAGCCCTTGAAAGTCTGACTTATGAGCCTCGATCCTTGCAACCTCCTCAAAGGATATCCCCATCTTTAGTTTAATGGGCACAAAGGGGCTGATGTCTTTTCTATTTACCTTTTCTGATAATTCCTCTTTGCTCATGTTGAGCAGCCTTGCAAGTGCATCTAAATCAATATCATCAATAGCATCAGGACTCAATAAGACACTAAAAAATGGGACATTTTTTACAAGGGGGATACCGTTTCTGTCGTAGATAATACCTCTGGGAGCAGGGGTCTTTATTATTCTCAATCTGTTTGTTTCAGATAGTTTTTTGTATCTGTCTCCTTCTAATATCTGTAATTGCCATAGTCTTAAGATGATTATCACAAAAACGGCTATTATTAAGTAAGATGCAATAGTTAGTTTCCTTGCCATCACAAGTCTCTCGGCGATTTTATGAATAGACCTATTGGCATGTTAACAACTGCTTGTAATATTAACCCCTCAAGTATCTTTAGATGACTTACCACGATATCAGTTAGCATTAATCTTGCGGTTATCATCAAGAAGGAGTCTAATATTGTAAATGCAGATAGCACAAAAGCAATCAATATTGGTGTCCACTTGTAGATTATATCAGAAAAAACAAAGGCAGTAGCCCATCCCATAATGGACTTTCCGAGCAAAGACGGGCCTAAAATGGTGTGAGACAATACATCCTCAAATCCACCTACAATTGCACCAAAAACTGCAGAATCAATCTCTCCTCTACCACTCCAATATCCCTTTATATGCGGGTTTTTTGGTATGTTTTTGATTGCGTGTATGAATACAAGTGCAGCAGTGAAATTTAGTTGATTGTCAAATATGGTTATCTGCTCTTGGACAACTATTATGATTAGCAAATATAAAAACCAGATGTATCTTTTCATCAAGCCATCATTAATGAGGTGTATTAGAAATGACTATGACCTCTTCCAACCTTGTATCGTATTGGTATGGAACGACCTTTATGTTTTGAAAAAACTCCACATTTTCCTTGTTGACTGAATGCACCACACCTATAGGTATCCCAGAGGGGAATATCCCATCTAAACCAGAGGTTATTATTATGTTTCCCTTTTCAACGGTTTCTTCTGGAGGAATATAATTTAGGTTCAACAGGGTAAGCCCTGTTCCTGAAAGCACCCCTTCAACCCTGCTTTCTTGAACCCTCACTGAAACAGAAAAATTGGAATCCCTCAAGAGCAAAATATCAGAAAAAGAGGCTTTTACCTCATGTATCTTGCCAACCAATCCCTTTGTGCTGATAACAGCCATCCCTTTCTTTATCCCATCATTTGCCCCTTTGTTGATTGTCATCAGCATCAACAAACGGTCATAACTCCTACCAACTACCCTTGCTATGCAAACTACCTTGTGATGCTCATGTTTGAAGGCAAGAAGTTCTTTGAGTCGTTTATTTTCGTTTATAATCTCGCCGTATTGTAATCTTTCAATGGATAACTGCCGTATCTCTTCCTTTAGTTTCTTATTTTCATGATATGTGCTGAAAAAATCCATAATGGATTGTCTGGTATTTGTCAGAAGATTCTTTACAATATCAAATGGATAAGACAGTATAGGAATAGATGGATGGATGCCAACATTGTACTGATAGGTCATAATCAGGAAGGAAAAGAGCAAAATAGACAAGACTATCAAAAGTCTTTTTTTTTCTTTAGACATTAATTAGACGAAAGGGCAACCTTCTTTAAGAGTTCTATCTTGTCAAGCATGATGCCGCAACCTCTTACTACTGCAGTAAGAGGTGCCTCTGGCACTATAACTGGCACTCCTGTCTGTTCTCTAATCAGTTTATCAAGTCCTCTTAATAATGCACCACCGCCGGCAAGCACAATCCCTCTATCAACAATATCAGCTGATAATTCTGGAGGGGTATTTTCAAGGGTAACCTTTACTGTGTCAAGTATAAGAGTAACACTTTCTTGAAGTGCCTCTCTTATTTCCTCTTCAGTAACCTGTATTGCCTTTGGGATACCAGAAACGAGATCCCTGCCCTTTACCTCCATTGGTTGAACTGGTTCTGTGGGATAGGCAGAGCCAAGTTCAATCTTTATCATCTCGGCTGTCCTCTCACCAATCATTAGGTTGTATTTCCTTTTGATGTATGCAATAATAGCCTCGTCCATCTTATCACCACCAACCCTCACTGCCTTGCTATAAACAATACCATCTAATGAGATTACCGCTACATCAGTGGTGCCACCACCAATGTCAACTATCATGTTACCAGATGGTTCTCCAACAGGCAACCCTACTCCAATTGCAGCTGCCATTGGTTCTTCTATCAGATAAACCTCCCTTGCTCCTGATGCATGAACTGCATCCTTAACAGCCCTCTGCTCAACTTGTGTGATACCTGATGGAACGCCTATTATCACCCTCGGAGAGATAAAACTCTTTCTGTTGTGTGCCTTTGCAATGAAGTATTTTAGCATCTCTTCAGTGGCATCAAAGTCGGCAATAACGCCGTCTTTCATCGGTCTTATTGCAATAATACTGGATGGTGTCTTACCGAGCATCTCCTTTGCCTCAATACCCACAGCCACTGGTCTCTTTGTATCCTTACGAAACACAACAACCGAAGGCTCATCACATATTATGCCTCTACCCTTCATATAAACAAGTGTGTTGGCAGTGCCTAAATCTATTGCTAAATCATTTGAAAAAGCCCCTAATATTCTCTGAATAAATACCATATCTCTCCCAACTTTCTTTTTGTATGATTTTAAATCTGAGATAATCTCTTGTCGCAGATTGCAAGATTATCAGTGTTTAAAACTAAATATGATATCAAAGCCTGAAAGCAATTTTCAAGGAAGGTTATTTCAAAGTCATCTTTCAAAAGGATAATGACCAAATCTTCCACTTTTTTCATTTACCTCTACTTAGTTAATAAACCACAGAGACGCAAGAGGGGTTTAAAGTGGGGAAATGCCTAATATAAATCTTAAACCTAATTAATGATTATCTTAGCCTCATAAACAGATGGAGGTGAAGTATCCCCTTTGATTTGTGCCTCATCTTTGGTGACTGTCAGTAGTAAATTACGGTATAGAATATTTGTATTTTTTACTGTTACAATATTCAATATTTTGACGATTGAGGTTAGGATACGATGGCTGATAGGTTGTTGCCCCTTCACATAGGGATAATCATGGACGGTAATGGCAGATGGGCAGAGTTGAGAGGATTACCAAGGGCTGAAGGACATAAAAGGGGGGTAGAGAGGGTCAAGGAGATGGTAGATGCATCCTTGAACTTTGGCATTGATGTGCTTTCACTTTATGCATTTTCTCTTGAAAACTGGTTAAGACCTTACGAAGAGGTAAGCGTAATAATGCATCTTCTTAAGAGGACTATAAAGGAGGAGTTTTCAAGTTTTGTTAAAGAAGGGATACAATTTAGGGTGATTGGTAATAGAACAAGGTTAAATCCTGAAATACTACAGGCAATTGAGGCACTTGAGGCTGCAACAAAGGACAACAAAAGACTTACTTTACAATGTGCATTGAGTTACGGTGGCAGGGACGAGATAATCAGGGCTGTAAAAAGGGCTATTAACAACAATATTAGTGCTGATAGCATTACTGAAGAGGTATTTGGAAGTTTTCTTGATACAAATGGGATACCTGATCCTGATTTGATTATCAGGACAAGCGGTGAGATGAGACTGAGCAACTTTTTGATATGGCAGTCTGCTTATTCTGAGTTTTATTTTACGGATACACTTTGGCCAGATTTTACAAAAGAGGAACTCTTACAAGCCATACAAAACTATCGCACTCGTGACCGTAGATTTGGCAAGGTAAAGAGGTGTATGGTTGCACAGTAAGAGACTAATCGTAGCGATTATTGCAGTCCCCCTTTTGTTTTTTTATGTCACAAAACTCCCACCTGTTTTTTATCTGGCTTTATTAGTTTTGCTGTCAGCAATAGCACAGATGGAGTTTAACAACATGTATAGGCTCAATCCCCTACTTAGCATAATTTCCATTGTAGGTGGGATCTTTTTATTGACTACCCAATACTTCCTAAATGATGTCAGTTTTAATCATCAACATGAAGTCGTACCCACAATTCTTATCTTCTTTGTGATGTTGATAACAACGGTGAGATTATTTCAAGTAAGAAATCCAATGGACTCACTTAAGGACATTTCCCCAGCAGTTGTTGGGATAGTCTATATCCCATTACTCTTACTTCCACAATGGTATATTAGACTTGCTGGTAGTGAGTGGATTGTCATACTTTATGGCTCCGTATGGGCATCTGATAGCTTGGCATATTATGTTGGCAAGGGGATTGGCAAAAAAAGACTTTACTATGAAGTAAGCCCAAACAAAACCATAGCTGGAGGGGTGGGCTCAATAATTGGTGGCACAGTATTTGTTCCCCTTGCTGCATGGGGATTGGGTCTATTTGATAGTCCAAAAGGTTTTCAATTAGGAGTCATAGGATTGGGTTTGATTGGCTTCTGTATAGGGTTTGTGACAATAATTGGTGACCTCGTAGAGTCCATGTTTAAAAGGGATGCAAATATAAAGGATTCTGGAAGTATATTGCCGGGTCATGGTGGTATTCTTGACAAACTTGACGGTGTTTTATTTGCTGGCCCTGTCTTGTATTTTATACACCTGTTTTTGAGATGATGGACATTAAAAAGATAGTAATACTGGGGTCAACTGGTTCAATAGGTAGAAGCACCCTTGAGGTTGTTGAGAGGTTCCCAGATAGGTTTAAGGTAATTGGACTCACCACAAACAACTCTACAGACTTGTTATTAAAACAGGTCAGAAGGTTTAAACCAACTTATGTAGCAATTGCAAACCATGAATCATACATAAAGGTAAAAGAGATTTTGTCATTAGAGGGATGCCATGTATTAGAAGGCAGTAGTGGACTCATAGAGGTAGCAACCCTCAAGGATGCAGACATAGTGGTTGCGTCAATAGTAGGAAGTGCAGGTCTTATTCCCACATATCATGCAATCCAATCTGGTAAGACGATTGCCCTTGCAAACAAGGAGGTATTGGTTTCTGCTGGTGATATCTTCAAAAAGATTGCAGAGGATAAATCTGTCAAGATACTCCCTGTAGATAGTGAACACAGTGCGGTTTTTCAATGTCTTCAGGGACAAAATTTCAAAAGCATTAGGAGGTTGTTACTAACCGCCTCTGGTGGACCTTTTTTTGGCATGAAGAAAGAAAACCTAAAAACAGTAACGGTTGATGAGGCATTGTGTCATCCAAACTGGAGCATGGGCAGAAAGATAACTATTGATTCAGCTACCCTGATGAACAAGGGGCTTGAGATAATAGAAGCGCATCATCTCTTTGGCATTGAACACAAAAACATAGAGGCTGTGATACACCGTCAGAGTATAGTTCACTCACTTGTTGAGTTTACCGATGGTTCTATCATCTGTCAGATGTCTAATCCTGATATGAAAGGTCCAATAGCATATGCCCTGTCTTACCCTGAAAGGCTTGATAATGTTATGAAACAGGTTGATTTAATATCCATTGGGACACTCACCTTTGAAAAACCAGATACCCAGACATTCCCATGCCTGATGCTTGCATATGTTGCCCTTGACACAGGAGGGAGTATGCCTGCAGTTTTAAATGCAGCAAACGAGGTTGCAGTAGATATGTTTTTGCGTAAAAAGATTGGTTTTAATCAAATACCTGTTATAATAGATAAAGTTATGTCAATACACAATCCTGTCCACAGTGAAGACATTGATGTGATATTAGAGATTGACAGATGGGCAAGGGTTAAAGCAAGGGAGGTCATTGAGCGTTGACGATATTATCTGCAGTTTTACTCTTTGGATTTATCATATTTATCCATGAATTAGGTCATTTCATTGTTGCAAAGTATTTCAATGTAAAGGTTCTTAAGTTTTCTATAGGATTTGGTCCGAGGGTAATTGGAAGAAAGATTGGTGAGACTGAATACATGATATCAGCCGTGCCGTTAGGTGGTTATGTGAAGATGCTTGGTGAGGATGTAGAAGACAAAGAAGACCTGACACCTCAAGAGATTGATGAGATAAAGAGTGACCCTCGTTCATTTAGAAATCAACCTGTCTCAAAGAGGATTGCTATTGTGTTTGCAGGTCCTTTGTTTAATCTTTTAACAGCGGTGGCAATCTTCTTTGGGATATATGTTTATGGGGTGCCAACTCTCAAACCTGTCATCGGTGAGGTGATACAAGGCTCTCCAGCTGATAAGGCAGGATTAAAACCAAACGACGAGATAGTTATGATGGATGGTAAGAAGATAAGACAATGGACTGAGATGACAGAAATAATCCACAAAAGTGCAAACAAACCACTAAAGATTGAATATGTTAGGGATGCAAAGGTTTATGCTATAACCATTGTCCCAGAGGAAAAGGTAACAAAAGACATCTTTGGTGAAGACAAAAAGGTAGGTTTGATCGGTATTAAACCAGCAGACAAGACATTTGTTTTTAGAGAAGACCCACTCACCGCATTTGACAAGGCAATCCTAAAAACAGGAGAGATAATCTATCTTACCTTCGTTGGTATCATCAAGATTATTCAGAAGATAATACCTGCAGACAACATCGGTGGCCCTATACTCATCTTTCAAATGGCGGAAAAGACGGCATCATTGGGTTTGATTAGTTTTCTAACCTTCACTGCGATTATCAGCATAAATTTGGGTGTTCTTAATCTTCTACCGATCCCCATATTAGACGGAGGACACATATTGTTTTTCTTGATTGAAGGCTTGATAAAAAGACCAATAAATGAAAAGGTGATCATTATTTCACAAAGGATTGGATTGGCTCTGATCATCGCGTTGATGGCATTTGCAATTTATAACGACATATTTAGGCTATTTGGAAATAATCCAACACCATGAAACCAGCAAGGATAAAATACCTCCGCTCTGCAGGTGGTGTGATATTTAGGTTGAATGAAAAAAAGTCTCCAGAGGTGGCACTTATTGCCGTTAAAAACAGAAAACTATGGACACTTCCAAAGGGCATGGTTGATAAGGGGGAAGACATATCTGTTGCAGCGATAAGAGAGGTTAAAGAGGAGACAGGGTTAATCGGCAACATAATTGACGAGTTGGGTGAGAGTTCGTACTGGTTTTATCAAAAGGATAAAAATGTTAAGTATAAAAAGACTGTGCACTATTTCTTGATGAAACATATTGGTGGTGAGATAAACAACGACTGTAGTGAAGTGGATGATGTAGCTTGGGTGCCACTTGATGAGGCATTGGATAGATTGTTTTACAGGTCTGATAAGATTATTATGCAAAAGGCATACAGAATTGTAAATGCAGCAAAGGGTTTAGACTGATGGCATTGTTTGTTAGCCAAGACACACTAAAAAGGTTGGTTTTAGAGATACAATCATATGGCAAAAAGGTCGTATTTACAAATGGCTGTTTTGACATCATCCATGTAGGACATGTTAGATATCTAAAAGAAGCCAAATCACTTGGTGATTACCTCATAGTTGCAGTAAATTCAGATGCCTCTGTCAGTAGATTAAAACCCAATAGACCCATAAATGATGCATCTTCACGGGTAGAGGTATTGTTGGCACTACAATGTATAGATTTTGTTACTATTTTTGAGGAAGATACCCCTTACAATCTAATCAAACTACTCAAACCCAACATACTTGTAAAAGGAGGGGATTGGAGTATTGACAACATTGTTGGTGCTGATATTGTTGATAATGTTTGCACACTAACATATCACAAAGGATGCTCAACTACTGAGATAATCCAAAAGATAAGGAGATTGCCACTTGATTAGGATGTTTATTAAATAGTCAAAAAGATATAAACCAAAAAAATATTAAAAAGGAGGAGGGATAAGTAATGAACGCATTAGCCGTCAGTAGCTCAGAACAAAAAAATCCTGAAGCAGCTGAAGAACTCTTACAACTTGTAACACTAACATTGGGTGATGAGGAATACGCAGTTGATATATTAAAAGTGCAAGAGATAAACAGGATGAAAGAAATAACCCGCGTCCCAAATGCCCCATCTTATGTGGAAGGGGTTATAAATCTAAGAGGTAAGGTTATACCTGTTGTTAATCTTAGGGCAAAATTTGGGCTGATGGACAAGGAAAAGGATGACAAAACACGAATAATGATAATGGACATTCAAGGCATAACCATGGGCTTGATAGTAGACTCTGTATCGGAGGTATTGAGGATACCAACAAGCATTGTAGAACCTACACCACCTATGGCTTCAAACATATCTTCAGAGTTCATTAAGGGTATTGCAAAGTTAGATGAAAGACTAATCATACTGTTAGATATGGATAGACTTTTAGGCAAGTCAGAGGATACAGAACTATTACAACTTAACTGATTACCAGAATATTTGCTGGTCAAAACTTGTATCTTTAGGCATAAGGTAAAAGGAGTTATCTGACTTTTTGGCCACAAAACGGGCAGACAAACCAGTCTTCTTCAAGAGGAGACTTGCAACCCTTGCATATATTTTGTCTAAATGCACCACAATACGGGCAGAAATTAAACATTATATCTATCATCCTGTTACACCCATCACACCGTCTTTCAGGTTTTGTCTGTGTTCCTATTACCCTTAAGACCTCATCCAGTGTTGTAATCCCCATCTTGACCTTGATAAATGCATCCTCCATCAAGGTCTTCATTCCACCCAGCTTTGCAAGGCTAAAGATCTCTGCCTCACGATAGTTATAACTGATTAAATGTCTAAACTCCTCGTTCATCACAAATACCTCAAAAACACCTGTTCTGCCCGAATATCCCGTGCCATTACACCTACTACATCCCTCACCCACTGACACCTCCGATATGGAATCCAGAGGCAATCTCAATAGTTTTAGGACTTGAATGTCGGGTTTTGTTGTTGTCTTACAGTAATTACAAACTCGCCTTACAAGCCTTTGGGCAATTATCCCTTCAACTGCAGATGATATGAGAAAGGGTTTTATACCCATGTCAATCAACCTTGTTATTGATGCAACCGTGTTGTTTGTATGAAGGCTGGTAAGCACCATATGGCCTGTAAGTGCTGCCTTAAATGCAACATCTGCGGTCTCAAAATCCCTTATCTCACCTACAAGTATTACATCAGGGTCTTGTCTTAAGGTTGCCCTTAGGACCATCGGGAATGTAAGCCCTGTTGCTTCCTTTATATGAACTTGATTCGCATCCTCAAGGAAATATTCAACCGGGTCTTCAATGGTCTCAAAATTCTTGGTAGGTTTGAGCATGTGATAGAGGATTGAATAAAGCATAGTCGTCTTGCCACTGCCAGTAGGACCTGTGCTTATGATTATCCCTTGAGGTTTGTTGATTAGTAATTCTAACTTCTCAAGGTCTTCTTGAAGTAAGCCAATATCATTAAGTCTCTTTACGGATGCTGACTTATCAAGCACCCTCATTGTGACCTTTTCACCGTTTATTGTAGGCATCGTAGATACACGGACATCAACTATTTTTGTGCCTGTTTTTATGGTAATCCTGCCGTCTTGAGGTCTTCTTCTTTCAGCAATGTCTAACTTTGCAAGTATCTTTATCCTTGAGATAACCGCTGGATGAATATGGGTAGGGACTTTTATCTTTGAGTGAAGTATCCCGTCAATGCGGTATCTTACGAGGGTGTATTTTGTCTTTGGCTCAATGTGTATATCACTTGCGTTGTATCTTAAAGCCTCAAGAATAATTGAGTTTACAATCCTGATTATCGGTGGCACACCTGATGAGTCTAAAAGGTCTTGAACCTTTGTATCAGTCTCATCCTCCTCTATCACCACATCTATGTCCTCAATAGGTTCAAAATCTGTGGAAGTATCTCCTGTAAGGGTCTTTATCATTGTATCTGTTGATTCGTAGGTTTTCTTGATATGGGTGTTTATGTCTGAAAGTCTTGCAATAACAGGTATTACATTAAACCCTGTCAACATAGAGATATTGTCATTCATTATCACATCGGTAGGGTCTGCCATCGCAATGGTAAGGTTTTTTCCTTCCAGTTTTATCGGCAGTATCTTGTGCTTTTTGCATAACTCTTGGGGTAGGAGCCTTACAATATTAGGGTTTATCTGCACCTCTTTGATATCTATAAAATCAAAACCCTGTGTTTTTTGTAATACTTGGACAATCTTGTCCTCGCTTACTAATCTTAACCTGATAAGAGTCTCTGCTATAAATTCCTCTGGTAACTTGAGTCTTTGTGCCTCTTGAAGTTGCTCATTAGTGATAATATTCTGTTTTACAAGGATACTACCTAATATCCCCCGATATGTGTCAAATAGATTTGAGTAGTTTTTCAGTTTTATGTTTTGTTGTTGGGCAATATCCTTTAATCTCTTATTTTCCAACAATAATAGATACTGTTGGAGTGCAAGACTCACAGTGATTCTTAGATCATCATCGTTCCATGGTTTTGTGATAAATTTATACACCGCTCCTTCATTAATAGCACCCATTACTGCCTGAATGTCTGCATGACCAGTGAGCATTATCCTTATCGTTTCGGGTTGTCTTGTCCTAATCTCTCTAAGCAACTCTGCACCAGTCATGTTTGGCATCCTGTGGTCAGATATTACAAGGTGAATAGTCCTGTTGGAGATTATCTTCAATGCCTCCATGCCTGATCTTGCTGTAAGAATCTCATAGTTTTCATCTGCAAATACCCTTTTTAACGCATTGAGGACATTTTCTTCATCGTCAACAAGAAGCAGTGTAAATCTTTCTGTTTTCTGTTCTTTGTCTTTTTGAGTTGCAGAAGGCTCATTCAACGATGGTATCTTAAAGAGATCAGCATACTTAGCCATGCACATCACCTTTTATTGGTATTGTCACAAAGAATTCTGTCCCCTTGCCCACCTCACTATGAAAATAGACGCTGCCATTCATAGAGGTTATGATGTCATACACTATAGAAAGACCAAGTCCTTTCCCTGTGCCTACATCCTTTGTAGTAAAGAATGGCTCAAATATACGGGTCTTGATGTCATCGCTGATGCCACTACCATCGTCTTTTATTGAAATAACAATATTGTTGTCCTTGACATTTGAAGTTATAACTACATTTACTCCACTGGGTTTAGATTGTAGGGCATTTAAGATGAGATTTAACAAGACTTGGGCTATCAGGTTTGGGTTTGAATGTATTTTTGGAAGACTACATAGTCTTTTTTCAATTGATGCATTTCTTGAGCGAATCTCGTAAGCAAGGACACTAATTGTCTTGTCTATCTCTTCGTTTATATCAACATCCCTCAACTCTGCATCATCTATATGCGAAAAACCTTTGATATCATCAACTATCTTTTTGATCCTTTCTGCACCTGAAAGACACTGTTTGATTATCTCAACACTATCATACAGTTTGATATCTATCTTCAGTCTTTTATATGCTTCAATCACTGCCTTGTCTTCTTTGGCTTGCATCTGAAAAAGCCTTATAATTTCATCAAAGGACATGATGTATTTTTTAAGTGCATTGAGATTGCTAATTATGTAACTAATAGGATTGTTAATCTCATGTGCTATGCCTGCTGCAAGTTGCCCTACAGATGCCATCTTTTCCTTTTGTATCATCGTCATGTGTGCCTGTTTGAGTTCTCTTGTCCTTTCTTCTACCTTTTGTTCAAGTGTTTCTGACAACTCTCTGTATCTTTTTTCTGATTTGACAAGATCTGAATACATAGCAACTAATTCTTCATAAGACCTTTTAACCGTGTTTGTATGAAGTTCTGTGGTGAGTAGTCGTTTGCTGGTATTGAAGATGATGGTCTTTAATGAGGCAGAAAGCACTTTTAATACAATCTCAAACAGCCTGATATCTTCTTCTTTAAACTGAAGTATCAGATAACCTACAATCTCACCTTCGTAGTAGATATCCTCTGCAAGCCAGTCCTTGCCTTTGTATATCATTGCCTTAATTGAACTCATAATAAGAGTTGGGATCTGATTAGTCCCTTTTTGATATCCTTCTGATATTATGATATTTCCATGAGTATCCGATATAGCTACGGATTCAGAACCAACCGATTTTAGAAGCGAAGTCAGATTTGCTGCCTTTATTATCTGTTCAATAGGTATTTCTTCACCAAGGATAAAATCTACCCTCTCTTGTTGTTGAAGTTTGTCAGTCATTTGAGATTCTTATTATCTGAGTGACGAATTGTTCTTTTGTTAAACCGTGAGAGGCATTTAATTGATGTTTTTTGTCAATGTGGTCATATACCATTTCAAGTAGGCATTTGAATGTCTCTACAACACCCCATCCCATCAGTGCTGATGCAAAAAATATTGGTATCCCTGAATCTTTCCAAGTTTTGATTACATCTTCTTCAGGGATAATATCCTTTAAATCCCTCTTGTTAAATTGGATTACAAGGGGAATGCTATCTATGTCAATTCCCACAATAGATAGGTTTTTTTCAAGATTACTAAAACTCTCAGCATTGTTTAAGGACTCTTTAACCTGTGAATCTGCAATAAATGCAACACCATCAGCCCTCATCAAAACAGCCTTTCTTGTAGCATCATGCCTTACCTGTCCGGGCACTGTATAGACCTTTAATTTTATCTTAAGCCCTGACGGTGTTGTTAAGAAAAATGGTAGGAGGTCAAAGAATATTGTCCTGTCGTCTTGTGTATCAAGTGTCATCAATTCACCTCTACCTTTCTTGTCTAATACATCATGCAGATACATTAGGTTTGTCGTCTTACCAGACATGGCAGGACCGTAATAGACAAGTTTGATGACCATCCTTTTTTGTACTTCATCAAATTCTATCATCAGGGCTTTTTTCTTTTAGCATACACAAATATGCCTGCCTTTGCGGGATCAAGGTGATAGCCTCTTTTGAGTATCTCAATGCTCTTTTCATCAATGACGGCACCCTTCTTTAGCAGAAGTAAGCCCGTGCCTGATCTTACATCCCTTGACACCACCATCCCCTCAATGAGATCAACCGGCTTAATCTCTATCTCAACATCTTGGCTTTCTCCTAACTTTATAACAGATTTAACAGCATTGTATAGATGTTCATATAAATCAGGGTCAAATTGGCTCCCGCTGAGATTCTTTATCTTTTTGAGTGTGGCATTGATACAGTCTTCTGAGTTGCAGTTTTGAGACAATCTATCAAACTTGTCTGCTATGGCTATTACCCTTGAACCAAGTGGTATCTTGTCAAATTTTAACCTGTCTGGAAATCCGTCGCCGTTATACCATTCATGATGATGCCTTATTAGAATACCAACCTGCCTTAGATCCTCAACAACATCAAGGGCAGATTGCCCGATAAGCGGATGCTTTATGTATTCCTCCTTTTCTTCAGGTGTCATTTCAGCCATTGACTTAAGTATCAAGGGGTCTTTTGTGCCAATCTTACCAATATCGTGAAGCTGAGCCGCAATAACAATTGTCTCCCTTTCATCATTGCTTAAAGACAGGTTGTTGACCATGTCTGATACTATCATCGCTACATTGTTTGAATGTGTGTATATAACCCTGTTTTGCAGTTCAATTATTCTAAAGATAGCAGAGATAAAGTCTTTGAAGTTTTTCTTGAGTTTTTCATTTAGTTTCATAAGTTCCTTGTTCTGTCTTGTAAGGTCAATAGTGTGTTGTTGAACATATATCTCAAGCTCTGCATTCCATTTTTTAAGTTCCTCGTTTTGCTTTTTTACAAGGGCTGTTAGTTGTTTGTTTTCTTTCTTAAGGTTGTATGTCTCAACTGCGTTAAGTACAGTTATCAACAACTCTGTATCGCTCCATGGTTTTGTGATATACCTTGATGCACCTCCCTTGTTGATAGCATACATAGCAGTTTCAATGTCTGCATAGCCTGTAAGAACTATCCTTATGGAATCAGGGGATATTTTTATCGATTTCTCCAGAAACTCAGCACCTGTCATCTCTGGCATCCTTTGATCAGAAACAATCACTGCCACTTCATTGTTTTTGAGTATCTCAAGTCCTTCCTTTCCTGATGATGCAGTGAGCACCTCCACATTTTCATCAACAAAGAGCCTCTTCAATGCCTTTAAGACATTGTCTTCATCATCAACAAAGAGTATTTTAGGTGGATTATTGGGTGATGACATCATTATCAATAAATGCAAGTATTATGCCTTGCATCTCTTTTTGAGGATTTAAAAAATAGGAGCATACGATTTTGCCATCGTATTGTCCTAATCTTAGACTTACTATTACCCTTTCATGCTCAATACCGTTATTTGTTAGTCTTTCAACTACATCGTTTAAAGGTGAATTAGAGATGTTTGAACCAATAATATAATCCGTCCCTAATGCCAATCTATTCCATCTGTCATTACATAACACCATGTTTTTGTTTAAATCAATTCCAGCAATGGCGATAGGTATGGCATCAATGATATTTTGATGTGTTTGCAAAACCTCGCTTGTAAATTCAAGGGATTCTGACTTCTCTGCAAGCAGTGTTTGGAGCCTCTTGTTGAGGGTTATTAACTCTTCGTTTCTTGTCTTAAGTTCATCAGTGAGAGCCTTGTTTTGTTTGTAGAGATTATATCTCTCAATGGCATTTGATATCGTAACCTTGAGTTCATCATCATTCCATGGTTTTGGTATAAATTTATAGATCTGCCCTTCATTTATCGCTGAGACAATCGCACCTGCATCGGCATATCCTGAAAGCACAATCCTAACGGTGTCAGGTTGAAGTATCCTTGCCTCTTTTAAAAACTCAACACCGTTCATATTAGGCATCCGGTAGTCAGATATGATGATTTGAACCTCTTCGTTTTTGATTATATCAAGCCCTTCTCTGCCAGAATTGGCAGTAATAATTGTGTAATCTTCATCCAAGAAAAGCCTTCTTAGTGCACTAAGCACATTGGGTTCATCATCTACACAGAGTATCTTTACCTCATCATTCATCTATGCTCCTTTATAGGCAACCTTATTGTAAATTTAGTACCCTGACCTAATTTACTATCAACTGTTATATCTCCGTCATGTTTTTTAATTATATCATAGGATATGCTTAGTCCTAATCCCGTTCCCTTACCTACATCTTTTGTTGTAAAAAATGGCTCAAAAATCCTATTGATTATATCCTCTGGCATCCCACAACCTGTGTCCTTAATGGATACAAACACATCCCTATCTTCTGCCCAAGTCTTGACTTCTATCTCTCCTTTTGTCTCAATTGCCTGACAAGCATTAAGTATCATATTTAAAAAGACCTGATTGAGTTCTCCCGGATTGCAGTAGATATTGGGGATATCACCATAATCGCATTTCAGCGTTATCTTGTATTTTATCTCGTTCCAGATTATCTTTATCGCATTGTCAATGCAATCGTTGATGTTTGCCAATTTCCATTCTACCTCATCAATCCTTGCAAATGACTTGAGGTTTTGCACTATCTTTGTCACCCTTTCAGCCCCGTCAAGGGATTCCTTTATAAGATTGGAAATATCTTCTTTGATAAAATCAATCTTGAGTTTCTGTGAAAGTTGTTTTATCTTGTCTAATGAATTTACTGCCATGTCTTTATCACATTTTGAAGCCAACATCTCAAGTGTTTTATGTTGTTCATTGATAAAGTCTATGAGTTTTGCAGTGTATTTACCCAAAGAGGAAAGGTTACTTGTTATAAAGCCCATTGGATTGTTTATCTCATGCGCAACGCCTGCAGCAATCTGACCAATAGATGCCATCTTTTCCCTTTGTAGTATCTGTGCTTGAGCCTTTTTTAGTTCAGAATAGGCTGTCTCTAATTCCCTGTTTTTTGACTGCAACATCTCCATCATGTTGTTAAAATTGCTACCCAATCTAAATATAAATTCAGACTCATTATCAGCAATAGCAAATCTAACACCTAAATCACCCTTTTGCTCTACCTCTCTTAACAAAAAGGTTATCTCATCAAGGGCTGATTGGAGCTCCAATCTTTCCTTATCAATCCTTGCATTGACAATCTCAAGTGACTCAGTAAGTGTTTTTACCTCTGTTATATCATCAATAACAACTACAGCCCCGCAAATCTGCTTTTCTGAAGAACTTTTAAAAGGAGTGAGGTCAATGTTTAACCACATCTGTTTGTCTTCAACATAGACATCAGCCCCATTGTGGAGGTCAAAATCTTTAAGGTCAATGCCTAACTCTGCCATAGTAGAGTAAAAGTTTTTGCCAATAATATTTTCATATGAACGCCCCAGAAATAGCCTAAACGCATTGTTACACCTTACAATCTTATCTGATATATCAATCAGGACAACCATCTGTTTGATGCAGTCAATGGTATCCTGCCATTCGTTTTTAATCCTTTCAATCTGGGATAATAGATTTTTCAAGTTGCAGTAATCTTCTTCTGAATGTGATACTTGCTGCATCTTTATACTTTGTCTTGCTCAAGGGGCAATTTAATTATGAATGTTGTCCCCTTGCCAACTGTGCTTTCTACAAGTATCTCACCATTGTGTTTTTTGACAATATCCATTGCAATGCTCAATCCTAACCCTGTGCCCTTGCCCCTTTCCTTTGTGGTGAAAAAGGGATTAAATATCTTGTCCTTTATCTCATCAGGTATGCCACAACCTGTATCTGAAATCTCTACATAAATGTATTTATCATCAGCCCAAGTCTTTACCCTAATCTCACCTTCATCTTGTATTGCATGGGCTGCATTGACCAAGATATTCATAAATACTTGATTGAGCTGTCCGATGTTACACTTGATAGTTGGGATATCTCCATATTCTTTAAAGACCTTTGCCTTGTATTTAAGTTCATTCCATATGATGTTGATAGTGCTATCTATGCCAGCGTTTATGTCTGCCTGCTTGAAATCCTTTTCATCTGTCCTTGCAAAGAATTTCAGATCAGATATTATTTTTTTAACCCTTTCGGCACCATCGTTGGTCTCTTTTAGAAGTGGTGCAATATCTTGGAGTATGTAATCAATCTTAAGAGAACGCTTTTTTGTATCTATTGTTTCTTGTATCTTTAGCCGTCTTTCTTCGTCCAACTCCTTCTTTATATTCTCAAAAACATCACACAATACCTCATAGTATTCAATACATCTCAATACATACTTTGTTAAGGTATTGAGATTGCTGATGATATAACCAATCGGATTGTTTATTTCGTGTGCAATACCTGCAGCTATCTGACCGATGGATGCTAATTTTTCTTGCTGGATTATCTGACTTTGCATGGACGCCAACTCTTCGTATGCAGACTTGAGTTCAATGTTTTTTTGCTCAAGTTTTTCTGACTCAAGTTTGTGTTGAACCGCAAGGGCATACAAAGACGAGATCCTTTCAAGAAACTCCAACTCCCTTTCTTGATAAGGAAACGATGAGTTCGCAACCGCAAGAGTACCGACAAGCGTGTCGCCAACAAGGGATGGAACTGCAAGAAATCTCTTAATCGGAACATGACCTTGCGGAATGCCAGACCTTCTTGGGTCATTTTCAGGTTCGTTTGTTAAAAGAGGCTTTTTGTTTTTAAGAACCCATCCCCAAAGTCCTGTGAAGTTCTTAAATATTATGTCTTTGTTGTAAACCTCACATTCATTCCATATTGCTTTTGTATGGGTTGGGACGATTAGATAGCCTGTTTTGGGGTCAATATAGCCGGCAAAACCATACTGACTGTTTGTAAATCTCTTGGCATTTTCAAGGGCAATGACAGATATGTCGTCTATAGTCATTGATTGTAATATTGCCTTTGCTAAATCGTTCAATGCCTCACTTAATTGGATGTCCATACACAACAATGCATCTAACTTGGTATTTTCAGTATTATCCTCAAAGGCAATTATCTTGCCAATGATGTTTTTTTGTTCGTCAAAGACACGATTAATGGTAATCTTAAAAAAGTAATCAACATCCCTTACCCTTATTACCTTTTTAAAGGTTACAGCCCTTTTGTCATCATGTTTGAAATCCAGTATCTCATTTTGAATCAAGGAGACTACATACTTTAGTGCGTCAAGGCATTCATGGGGTGTATCCACATTGAAGATCTGTTTTACTGTATGATATGCAGATGCGTTTGAAAATATGATGTTGACATCCCTATCTACAAATATTACAGGTATAGGGTGGTGGTCAAGCAAAAGTGCCTTTAAATCGTTGCCCACATCATTATCTTTCATAGTAAACTCCAAATAGTAAATGTTTCGTTAAATCATATTGCTAACTTGTAAGAATGTCAAGTAGTTTTTTTATGAAAGGTTATTAGTTTGATTAGAAAAAAAGATTGTAAAATTACAATTTATTACTATAATATTTTTTGATGGAAATGTTTAGACAACGGGATGAAGAGATTAAAACGGTCTTTTTAGACTATCTCAAGGTTTATTTTGCAGAAAGAGACTTGACCAAAACCATGAAGATGCTTAGTAAAACAACTACAGGTTATGGCACAGGTTTTGGTGAGAAAAGTTATGATATTGAAAACACACTAAGTCTTTTTGTAAGGGATATTCGTAATGTCCCAAACCCAATCCATTATACGATAAACAAACTTCATATTCAATCTCCAATTGATAATGTGGGTATAGTATGTTGTGAGTTAGATCTTGAGACAGATGTTTTAAATCACAAAATGGTATTAAAAAATATCAGATTCAGTAGTGTCTGGATAAAATACGATGATAATTGGTTATTAGAAAACATGCATCTATCATTTCCAACAGAAATTCATGGTGAAGACGAATGCTACCCGATTAAAGAGATAGAGGAGCAAAACATAGTTTTACAGAGACTCCTTGAGGAAAGGACTCATGAACTAAAGGCAGCATTACAAAAGATTAGCACACTTGCCATTACAGATAAACTTACGCAGATCTATAACCGATTAAAGATTGAAGAATCATTATCAAATGAGATTGAAAGGGCAAGACGATACAATAGCATCTTTTCAATTATCCTTATTGATATTGACCACTTTAAAAGGGTTAACGATGAACATGGTCATATTGTAGGGGATAAGGTGCTTGTTGAGTTCGCTAAAATCCTTTCAAACAGGATTAGAAAAACTGACATTTGCGGTAGGTGGGGCGGAGAGGAGTTTATCTTAATCTGTCCTCATACCAATCTTGAAGAGGCTTTTAACATTGCCAAAGATTTACAAAAGACGATTATACAATACAACTTCTTTTCAGTGGGGAAAATCACTGCAAGTTTTGGCATATCAACCTTTAGCCATGATGATACCTCTGACAGTCTTATCAAGCGTGCAGATGATGCCTTATATCAGGCAAAAAACGGGGGTAGAAATAGGATTGTATTGCAAGATAGTTAGTTTAACTTAAAATACTAAGCCTCTTAAACAAAACCCCGTCTTACCATTTTTGTCCTATTTGGAACAAATACCAATGAAACTGTCCCATATGGGACAACTTCATCATTCCGTATCACCTAAAAAATTGGTGATAGTAGTGATTTATGTTTTTAAATCAGTATGTTTTGTTATATCAAAAATTACGGCATGTTAATTGCGAAATTAATTATACCGTGCAACATTACGATTGTATAGGTTACTTACCCCCCAATCCTTATTTCTTTTCGGCGTCTCTGCTTGAGGGACGCCTTTTTTTGTTAACTCAATTCAAACATTATCAATACATCAAAAAAGAAGGGAGGGAGAAAACAAGACATTTTTTAAGTGGTTTTCAAAATGCAAAAAAAAATCTGAAGGGAGGATCTAAATGAAAAAGACTTGGTTATCTTTGTTGATTGCAGTCCTTGCGACTGTGTTTATGTTGTATCAAAATGGAGCCTTTGCTCAAAAACCTGCTGATACAAAGGCAGAAACCAAAAAGGATGCAAAGGTAGAGGCTAAAAAAGACGGAAAGGCTGAAGAAAAAAAGGCTGACGAGGCAAAACCAGCCGAGCAACAGTCTGTAACATTGGAGATTGACAAGACATCATTAAATAACGGTGGTAGTATCAATGTAAAAGGCACCGCACCAGCTGGCAAGCCAGTGTATTTAGAGATCTGGGCAGAAGCACAGGTGAGGGCATCAAGATTTGATGCAGATGTGGACAAGGATACTGGCAAGAGACCATATATCCTTTACATGACCGACAACATGCCTGCCTTTTATAAGATTGTAATACCAAAGGATAAAAAGGAGGCATATGAACAAAACAAGAAGGAAGGGCGTAAATGGAGTGTGTCAAAGGCTTTAAAAGACACAGGGGCTGAAATAGCATATTCTGCACCTGCAAAGATAAAGATTGATCGCTATCAAGCGACCCTATGGGGTAGTATAATTGGGTCAAGAGGCGATCTGCTGAGCCCTATGGACGAAAAGGAAAACAGAAGAAGATCAATGCAGTTAATAAAGGCAAGATTTAGGGACATTGACAAGGTCTTAAGCCCTGATTTAGATATATCACCTGACGGGAAGTTTAGTGCAATAGTGAAGATAAGGGAAGGATTAGCACCGGGCAAATACTATATCGTTGCTGTTGTTGATAAGGCTGTAAAGAGTCAACCAGTTACATTTGAAAATAATATCACATTCCCAAACATGTATCTCAGCAATGCCGGAACGAGCCTCAATATTATTGGACCGTTTTTCCTCGCCCTTGGTATCGCCATATTTGGTGTCTTGATGGGTGCTGGTGGAGGCTTCATTCTTAACCCTCTTCTTGTATCAATCTGGCCTTTGCCTCATACGGTTGTTGCTGGAACAGTCATGCCAACGGTTTTATTCTCTCAAGGAAGTGGAATTTATAACTACTCAAAGATAAAGTTTATTAACTGGAAACTCGGTTGCACAATAGGTATTGCTATGATTGCTGGTGCCTTC
>JAOAGP010000024.1 GCA_026415695.1 Thermodesulfovibrionales bacterium
GGTTAGGAAGTCAGTAAGTTAGGTAGTTGGATAGAGAAAAAGTTGGCTTCCGTGTTTCCTAATTTGTTATCTATTTCTTGTAAACATCGCCACGTGTGCAAACACTGATAATAAGCAACACATTGTCAATATTTTCAAAAAGGACACGATATTTTCCCACCCTTATTCGGTAAACACCCTCTTTTGCAGACAAAGGTTTCAAATCCAATGGTAAACCCCTCTCAAGCCTTGAAAGTGCTAAATCTATAAGTGCCTTGTAATTAGGGGATAATTTTTTGTATTGCTTAGCAGCCTTTTTGCTAAACTCTATTTTATATCTTTCCAATTGATCGTCTGACCTTTTTTTAGTTCTTCTTTTGCCTTTTCCCTATCTTTCCGTTCTTTTTCACTTAATGGTTCTAAATCATTCTGAATTACTGCTTTGTAGAATATGTCCAACAAACTTTCTTGAGGTAATGCCTTTAACATATCTACAAATGCACTCTCTGGTAATGTTAAGGTATTTGTGCCCATATGAACCTCCATCTTCTATATTTTGCTTAATATTTGTAAACTTGTTATATTACCTGTGAGACTTTTTCTGTTATTTATTATAACTTGAAATCATACTTAAAGACCTATTTATGATGCATCATTTCTAATAACCACAGGGGCACGGAGAAAGACAGTTAGGAAGTTAGGAAGTCAAACTGTCGGGAAGTTAGGAAGCGAGAAAGTCAGGAAGTTAGGAAGTCAGGAAGTTTGATAGAGAAAAAGTTGGCTTCCTTGCTTCTGTGCTTCCGTGCTTCCCTGATTGTCTAATCTCTGTGCCTCCGTGCCTCTGTGGTTTCCCTTGAACCCTGCCTTTCTCTGTGCCTCTGTGGTTAAATAAATTAATCTCTCCTATGGTTTATACTTTACTCATCAGTCGGTCTTATAAACTACCCTTCCCATGTCTTTTGTGTCATAACCACCAAGCATCTCTACTTGCTTTCTAAATTCAATATCTTCACTGATGATGCTCATGAGTATCTTTAATGGTTCTGTGTCAATATACTGCATGTCAATGATTAGGTCGTAGTCTTCTTGTGCAACTGGGATAAAATCAAGTCCTAATGCACGGGCAGATGACAAGACTGCAAGCCCAGTATCTGCAATACCAGTAAGCACTGCAGAGGCGACTGCCATGTGGGTAAACTCCTCCTTGTCATACCCTTTAATCTTTGATGCCTCAATGCCTAAATCCTTGAGATGCTTGTCAAGTAATAGTCTTGTGCCTGAGCCAGACTGCCTGTTAATGAAGGTAACATCTTCACGAAGCAGGTCTTGAAAGCCTTTGATGTCTTTAGGGTTACCTTTTTGCACAATAAGACCCTGTGTTCTTTTTAAGAAATTTATATGTATGACCTTTTTGTCATTCAGATATTTTTTGAGGTAAGGGATGTTGTAAACACCTGTTGTTTCATCAAGAAGGTGGCATCCTGCAATATGAGCCTCACCCCTTTTTATAGCCATAATCCCACCCATTGAGCCAACATGACTGGAAGAGAGAGAATATTTAGGGAATCTGCTCTTTATGTGGTTTGCTAATAGATCAAGAGCATTATCATGGCTGCCAATACAGACAATGGTATTTTTGATATCGTCAATGTCTCTTATTAGTTCAATATCAACCTCACTACCTGCCCAAAGTCCCTCTGAATCTTGGGGTATTGTCAAAATTCCATCAGCCCTCACAACAGACATCATCAACCCAGCACCTCTGCCTACAGGGGATGCGATTGTCTTTTCACCAACTGCACCAATCTTGACTCTAACAAACTCGTCAACACCAAGTTTTGAGGACAATTGCCTTGAAATGTTTGCTCGCACGACCTTTTTATCCAAACTATCAATCCCTAACATCCATCTCAAAACAGGTAATACGAGATACCTCATACATACAAAAGCAGATACAGGATAGCCGGGTATGCCAATTACTAACTTGTTGTTGATTATTCCAGAAATAAAAGGTTTGCCCGGTTTAATAGACACGCCATGTATCATCAATCTACCGTTTTGTCTTATTACATCGGCAGTAAAATCTTCAGACCCTTTGCCAGAACCTGCAATTACAATTACAACATGAGAGTCAAGTGTGGCATCTAATATCGCAGAAGCAAGCAAATCCTTATCGTCCTTGATAATCTCACCCCTCTGCGTGATACCGCCAGTATCTTCAATCATTGAACTAATGAAGATGGAGTTGTATTCAATTATCTGGGGAGGTGTGGGTGGTTTGTGTCTTACTGTTTCTGGTTCTACAATTTCAGTGCCAGTGGGTATTATTGTGCAGATGGGCTGTTTTCTTACATCTACATCAAGCACCCCACTTGCTACCATTGCAGATGCATCTATGCCTCTTATTATATGCCTTTCTGGGATTATGAGTTCTGTTGCAACAATATCCTCACCAACAGTCCTCACATTTTGATAGGGCTTTACTGGTGAATAGATCTCTATGTATTCCCCTTCAATATTTACATCCTCAACCATCACAACCGCATCAAAGCCAATTGGCAGTGGGTCTCCAGTGTCCACATAAAGTGCATCGCTGTTTATCTTTAATAACAGAGGATTTCCTTCCGAGGCAGAAAGCGTGTCTTTAAATCTTACCGCATAGCCATCCATTGCAGATGAGTGGAAAAAAGGGGATGAGTATCTTGCAAAAACGGGGCGTGTTGTTATCCTACCAATAGAGTCAACTGTCTTGATAGTCTCTTGACCTAATGGTAGAAATCCTAATTCCTCAACAAGTCTTTTTAATATGCTTAAGGCTTCTGATAGACTTGATACCTTGTGAAAAATCTCTTTCATCGTTAGATAGGATTATACCATTTTAGAAAGGCTCAAAACTCAAGTGTGTTAAATCTCATGTCATACAGGTCAATTGCAAGGAGTTTTTGCCTTAATGTTGGTCGCTTGCCATGCAAAATCTTTATTATCTCGGCTACTTGTATTGACGACACCAATGCTGGTGTAAACGAAGGATTGCCTAAATCTTGCTCAATACCCTTGTCATCCCTACCATCAAAGAGGCTTATAAGATTGTCATCTTCAGGATACTGAACAGAGACTTGTCCATACCAACCTCCAATACTGCCATGCACTAATGGCAATCCTAATCTTTTACAACTTTTAGCAAGTAGTAACCTTGTCTTAATGGAATCAAGTGCATCTGCTACGACATCCACATCCTTTAAGATTTCATCACAGTTTGACTGATTAAATCTCTCATTTATCGGGATGATTGTTGTCAGCGGATTTATATTTTTTACCTCATTAAAGATGACATCTACCTTGTTCTTGCCAATGCAATCCACACCACAAAACATCTGTCTGTTGAGGTTGTGTTCTTCAAATACATCCCCATCCACTATCTTGATGTTTCCAACCCCTAATCTCGCAAGATGTGATACGATGTAACCACCTAATCCTCCACAACCGATAACCGCTACTGATGACTTAAAAAGTCCATGTTGCTCTTGCACTGAAATGGTATTCATGTTTCTTAAATAGCACATGGGCATAATGCCAAGATTAAACACAGTTTCTCTAATATCCTTAAGTGATACATTAAAAATCTCAGCACATCTCTTTTCTGCCTCTATAGATATGCTTCCTTGTTGACTATTCATCAAAAGGTATTGTCTTATCCTACTATCTGATGCGTTATCCATGCCTGAATCATTTAATGGTTTTGCAGTCATTCGGTGTGTTTTTTAGTATTATACCATCTCACCCAGCAAACTTTTACTCTGAGGCAGAAGATTTTAAGCGTTGAATATGGTTTGAGTAATAACCCTTTGGATATCTCAATTATGGCGAGATGGCATTACCCTTTTTAGATATTGTGCAGTGTAAGAATAAGGATTCTGGGCAACCTCTTCGGGCGTGCCAGTTGCCATCACAAAGCCACCATTATCACCACCTTCAGGTCCTAAATCTATTATGTAATCGGATGACTTGATTACATTAAGGTCATGCTCAATGATAATCACAGAGTTACCATTTTCAACAAGACCATGTATCATGTTTAGAAATACAGATATGTCTGAAAGGTGGAGTCCTACTGTTGGCTCATCAAGTATGTATAGGGTGTGCCCAGTTGACTTTTTTGATAATTCCTTTGATATCATGAGCCTCTGTGCCTCACCTCCTGAAAGTGTTGATGATTGTTGTCCTAATCTGAGATAACCCAATCCAATCTCGCTTAAGAGTGATAATCTTGAGTGTAATCTGGGGATTGCCTTAAAAAAAGACATTGCCTCTGTTATAGTCATGTTTAATACATCTGCAATAGATTTGCCCTTGTAGAGAATCTCAAGGGTTTCTTTGTTGTATCTCTTGCCCTTACACACATCACATATTACATAGGCATTTGGTAAAAAACTCATGGTTATCTTTTTGCTACCTTCCCCCTTACATGCCTCGCACCTTCCGCCAGAGATGTTAAAACTAAACCTTGAGGCATCAAAGCCTCTCATCCTTGCCTCTGGTAGTCCTGCAAAGAGTTCTCTAATGAGTGAAAACACACCAGTGTAAGTAGCAGGGTTTGAGCGTGAATGCCTACCTAATGGTCTTTGGTCAACCACTATCACATTTTCAACCTGCTCGTATCCTTCAAGCCTGTCAATGTTTGTATGTTGAACCTTAACATTTTTTTTGAGGTTCTTGAGGGTCTTGTATAAAACCTCAAATACAAGGCTACTCTTTCCAGAACCCGATAAACCAGTAACACAGCACAAGACACCTAATGGTATCTTTACATCAACAGATTTGAGGTTAAACGCCCTTGCCCCATAGATACTGATAAAACCTGATGGTCTTCTCCTTTGTAGTGGCACATGGATGGTTAGATCCCCTCTTAAGTAACTACCTGTTAAAGAGTTTTTATTGTTGATGATGTCATTTAAACTCCCACATGCTGTTACCCAACCACCCTTTTCGCCTGCACCCGGTCCCATGTCTATAATGTAATCAGCATTCTTGATAGTCTCCTCATCGTGTTCAACTACTATCACGGTATTGCCGTTTTCTCTTATCTTTTTTAATGAGTCAATCAACCTGCTACAGTCTTTAGGGTGAAGCCCTATGCTTGGTTCATCAAGGATATACAACGCCCCTGTAATAGATGCCCCCATCTGGGCTGCAAGCCTTATCCTTTGCGCCTCCCCACCTGATAGAGTAATTGATGACCTATCAAGTGTGAGATAACCAAGTCCTACATCAATGATAAATCGCAATCTTTCCCTTACATCCTTTAGTATCCTTCTTGCAATCATGGATTCTGTATCTGTTAGGTTTAAACCCGATAAAAATCTATATGCCTCTTCAACATTCATGGCAGAAAATTGTGCTATATCTTTACCCTCAATCTTTACCCCCAGTGCCTCCTTTTTTAACCTGCTTCCACCACAACTAAGACATGCTTGATAATCTGTATAATCAGTAAACGACATCTCATCCTCATCAATTTCTTGTATCTCAATACCAGTGCCTTTACATTTACTGCATGCCCCCTTTTGACTGTTAAAGGAGAAAAGCCCCGGCTCAATCTGTGGATAACTTATCCCACATCTATGACAAGCCAAGGTCTTACTAAAGAGTATATCCCTGTTTTCATCTACTACATTGATAATGATTGAGTCTGAATATCTGAGGGCAAGTTCTATTGATTGCTCAATGTTTTTTTGTATCATGTGGTTTATCTTTAATCTATCAACGATTATCTCAATGTTGTGCCTCTTATGTCTTTTTAAACTGATGTCATCGGTGATAGGGACTACCTCGCCATTTATCCTTGCCCTAATAAATCCTTCTTTTCTCATCCTCTGGAGTTCTTTCTTATACTCGCCTTTTCTCTGTATTGCAATGGGTATCATGACCTGTATCTTAGTATTAGGCGGCAATCGCAATACCGATGAGATTATATCTGCCCTCTCCTGTGTCTCAATCCTCTGACCGCATTGGTAACAATACGGTTTACCAATCTTTGCATATAAAACCCTCATATAGTTGTAAATCTCTGTAATAGTGCCTACCGTTGAGCGTATGTTTCTAACAACTGTCTTTTGGTCAATCGCAATGGATGGGGAAAGTCCTTCAATGTAGTCAAAATCAGGCTTTTGCATCTGCTCAATAAACTGTCTTGCATAGGGAGACAGGCTTTCCATGTATCTTCTATTGCCTTCAGCATAGATAGTATCAATTGCCAATGATGACTTACCTGAACCTGAAGGACCTGTGATAACGGTAATCTTATCCCTCGGTATTGAGATGTTGATGTTTTTTAGGTTGTGCTCTCTTGCACCCTTGATTAATATGTGGTCATACATTGTTTAT
>JAOAGP010000032.1 GCA_026415695.1 Thermodesulfovibrionales bacterium
TACCAAAGACAATGCCTTATATTTTATTGAATGTAAATCATTAGACCAACATGATGACAAAGATTTAAACGCTCTTTATAAAGTTGGTGCCTTACAGAGGGATTTTGGATTAAGAGTTAAAAGTTTCTTTCTAACTACATCACCACATGTATTGAAAAATGGTGAAATACGACCATCAATTAAGGCAAGGGCTGAACAATTAAATACAGAGGTTATCCCAAATTTTGATGTAAAAAACCTGAGCGCAATAATCAAAAGAAAATTAAATATAACCTAATAATGGAGGATTTTTTAAACAATGGCTTTAGAAGTAATCATTAATCTGGAGACACTTTACAATAATCAAGCAAAAATAAATAAGTTGGATGAATATATAAAGTCTGCTAAAGACCTCGCCGGTGAAGGAAACGACATAATATTAACTGGAGCAGCACCTGTGTGGCTATATCTCAAAATCGCCCATGCACTTCACGGTAAAGCGCGCAAGCTGATATATCGTAGCCCTGTAACTGGTGATGTGGTTATCTTTGACCACAGTCCTGATTAGGTTATAATATACATATGCAACAACGACAGCTTACGGATGAACAACGAAGCATTTTAAGGCAATGCCTATGGGATTTGACGCTCACACCAGAGGACTTTCTTGCCATCCTTGAAGGCAGACTTGTAAAGAAATGGCCAGACCAAGCCTTTTGCGTAGCCCGTCTGCTTGAGAGTGTCAACTGGTTTGAAATAGTTGAGATTATTGAACCAAATGCCCTTTGCTCATTTTGGTCGGAAGCAGCAAAGAAAAAGACGAGATTTAAACCACTAAAGGAGGGGATGGACTTTGTATGCCGAGTATTACAATAATGTGCTTTATCCTCTACAGGATAAGGCTATAGAGGCATTTAAAGGCTCACCATTTTATCTAACTGGTGGCACTACACTTTCACGAGGATATTATCTTCATAGATTTTCTGATGACCTTGATTATTTTTTAAACGATCACGCAGAGTTTCAAACTATCTCAGAGAGATGTATAGAAAATCTTTTTCAAATTTTTGATGATGTTAAGGTAATAATGGCATATGAAAGGTTTTACCGTATCGTTGTCGCCAATAGACAACTCAAGATTGAACTTATCAACGATGTCCCCTCTCATATTGGACAGAAGATTGTCCACCCAGTGCTTGGGCTTATTGATTCCAAAGAAAACATACTTGCCAATAAGATTACCGCCATTGTTGACCGCTGTATGCCTAAGGACATAGTTGACATTTATTATCTCCTTAAAGATGGTTTAAGTATTAGAAAGGCATTGACTGATGTTAAAAGCAAGGCAGCTGGCATAGTGCCAATATATGTAGCAAAAGTTATTGCTGAATATGACTATAGTCTCCTTGATACAGAGATCAAATGGGTAACCCCTGTTGACTCCTCTGAAATAAAAGACTTTCTCACAGAAGTAGCAATTAAAATTGTCAAAGGCACAGTTTTATAAAGATTTACATATTCTGTCCCCTTTGTTTTAAAACCTTCTTTTCTAAACACTTCTCAGTTTCTCTCTATGGTTTTATCTAAATGTAACTGTGCCTTATAAATCTGAAATATTTCTGAAATGTTTCTTTTGCTGACCTACTTTTAAGAG
>JAOAGP010000035.1 GCA_026415695.1 Thermodesulfovibrionales bacterium
CACTTTATGTTTCTCTTGTATTTTTTCACCTCAAAAGACACCACACTTGTGAGCAAAGGTCCTTACAACATCAGGTCAAGGAAAGGTAGTGTAAAACCGCCCTCTCTTGATTATGGCTTGAGATAATTTTTGGAATATTAGAGCCGTCACCTTCACACCATGATGACTTTAGGTAGTATCAAATGAAGTAAATAGGGCTAAAACTACCTCATAAAACCTGTAACTACTTGTAATTAGTATCATCTCAAGAAAATACACGATACTTGTCTTCTCCTAAAGGTTAAATCCACTTATTATAAAAATTGTTTATCATTTCGTAAAGAGAAAGTAAGGGAGATGCCTGAGCGTCCCCCTTGTCATGTTTAGAGTCTAATCGGTAGGTCCTCTTCTGAAGTTGTGGTCCTTGCATTGAACCTTTTGTCTACAGCCCGAACCACGACCACCACTTTGATGTCCACTACAAGTATGCCATTGTCCTTCACATTGGCCCCAGTGTTTTTTACATCTTGTCAACCCGGGAGAACCAGAACGACAGGGTTCTGGCATGTTGTCTTGAATAGCATGGGCTTCGTCAACAAGACTCAAAAGTTCGACATCTTTTTTGGTTCCTACGGTAAACATCGATGCAAAAATACCTAATGCCATAAGACCAGTCTTCTTCAAAAACGAACGGCGATC
Organism: Thermodesulfovibrionales bacterium; assembly: GCA_026415695.1. Taxonomy (GTDB): domain Bacteria; phylum Nitrospirota; class Thermodesulfovibrionia; order Thermodesulfovibrionales; family Dissulfurispiraceae; genus DUZI01. The sequence goes on from JAOAGP010000035.1 coordinate 679, forward strand.
ATCAGTCATTAGAGTTCACCCCCTTCCTATGTTGATGTGAAACCCTGAAAATCAGGGGATAAGACCGAAAAAAACCCTCTTAACTAAAAATCCCGGTTAATTTCTTCAAATATTTGTTGATCTTGCCTTGCGTTTCAGGAAGGGCATTTCTGTCTTTGAGTTTTTTAAGGAGGTAAGCAGAAACTTCTATCTTGTATCTTGACATTACGCAGTAGGTATCAATAGTCTGCCAAATACTCCCTGAATATGCATAAGAATCCCCATAACAACCGCCACCACATATGTATCTTGCCCAACAATCCTTGCATGTTTTGTTAAACACATGATTTTGGACAAAATATCTAACCTTTTCCTTCTTAATCCCATCATTCAGACTTCCCATAACATGCTCATCTGTCTCTGAAATAAGCCTCATACAAGGATAGAAGTTTCCTTCAGGAGATAGATAAAGAGAGGATATCCCTGTAGAACAGCAATAAAAAGACCGCTTTCTCTGTCTCATTGCTTGCATATTTACAGATAGGCACTTCAGTCCTCTGTTGTAGGGATCTGGTTCAACCTTAAGTATGTATTCGGCGAGATCGAGATATTGTTCTTTCCACACTGGAATCATATCCGCTGGAAAAACTGGCATCTCACCAGAATTAGGACAAACTTCAGCAAATGTAATATCCACAAAATCCAATCCACGCATCGTATCAAAGATTTCAATGAGTGACGGCGTTGTAGAGGTAATAGTTACCCTTGCCATTATATAATCACCTACATTTGGAATACTTTTAATATTTTCCACAATATCCTGCCACGAAGGTCTGCCATTTTTGTAAGGTCTGTTTCTATTGTGTATCTCCTCTGACCCGTCAACACTGATCATCATAGATACATCGTTTTCTTTTAAATACTCAAAAACATCCCTGTTAAGTAGAGTTCCGTTTGTGGTGATTGAGTAGTGAAATCTTTTAGACGACTTTGTTGTGTAATCAATGACCTTCTTAAGTAGCTCAAGGTTTAGTAGTGGTTCACCACCAAAAAAGATGATGTCGTATTCTTCTGCTTCTGGTGATTGATTAAGCAAAAAATCAATACCCTTAAATGCCGTTTCTTGAGACATAAGCAGATAATTGGTTTTCAAATACTTCGGACTATTTGCAAAACAGTATCTGCATCCGAGATTGCAACTATGTGCAAGCCCAAGCCAAAGACCCGTTAGTTGATAGTCTTCCTGTTCAAGTATCTTTTTTCTATGCTCAACCTCATCTTCTGAAAGAGGTTCGATGTCTTGTATTATTTTTTGGATCTCCCTTTCTGCAATGATGTTTCTTAAAGAAAATCCCCGCTTTCTTTTATTGCCAGATACCATGCTTCTGGCTATGTCATAAGCCCTCTCTGAAAGCGAAAATATCCTATTTTCCTCCACATCATAGAGAAAATGTTCATCACGAACCCTAAATAGATGTAAATTGCTACCACTTACAGTATCAAGCATGACCCCATCCAATATCTTTGTATGTTATCCTGAAGCCTCAAAAGTCGTCTTACCATGCTGTATGTTATATAAAGCAAAACGGTAATTGCTATAAAAAAATTGTTTATTTTTTTAATCATGAGATTAATTTTTTTTATACTTGCTAAACCTTTGTGGTATCTCCATCTAAATCACAGAAAATCAATACAATTGTTCGACAGAGGCGTTTTTCACAGATGAGATTTTTGATTTTTGATTAGGTTAAGGCAATGAATTGTTTTTTTACAGATGAAATTGGAAAAATTCTCCCCTCCATTTGCTAGCTGTTTTTCGGAGAGGAGATCATGTTACTTAAATCGCATAAAGATATACCATTTTACAGACTCATCACCTCACATGCACCGTTACTGCATGGTCTAATATCCCGTTGTTGCAATACCCGTGTGCATTATAATTACCTTCAAACGGTTGAACATTACCCAATACATCAGTTGCCCTTGACAATATCTTAATCTGACCTTCTGAATTTGCTGTCCAAAGATATCGCCATTGCACCCACGCATATTGTATCTTGGGTGATATAAATTCCGCCTCATGCCAAGATTTACCGTCATCAAAGGATATCTCAACCTTACTGATGTCATTTTCACCAGCGTATGCCATACCAAGTATTAATACATTGCCTTTTTGCACTGTCTCATTCATAAGGGGTTTTGTGATGATAGACTTCACCTTAATATCCTTGACTACTTCCCCTGTTTTAGGGTCTTGTCCTTTTTGAAATATCCTATATGCCTTATCCATGAAGTAGCCTTCATAGGGTTTATCCATCACAACAATCTTACAAAGCCACTTCACAGAGTTTGCACCATACCAACCAAGAGGAATAGCCCTCATAGGATAGCCATGTTCATTTGGTAATGGCTCACCATTCATCTCATAGGCAAGGAGAGTTGACTGAAGTGCCTTTTCAATAGGAATACTCCTTATAAAATCCACACCACTTCCACCTACAGGCTTACCAAAACCCTCAAATGCAACATGCCTTGAATGCGAATTTAGTCCTGCCATCATCAAGATATCTTTTAACCACACCCCGCCCCACACAACATTACCCACACCACCAATTGTCCATGGATTACCCGGTGCCTTTTCTTTAAAGAGTGACCTCCCATTTCCCGAACATTCAAGGGTATTAATCACTGTAACCTTCGGCATCTCAAGTAGTTCTGGAAATGTGAAATCTAACTGTTTATTTACCTCACCAGTAACAGTTAGTCTCCATTCATTAATGTCAATCATATCCTCTGGAATAGCACCTTGGTTCCTGTTAAAGAACGATCTATTTGGTGTAATCCACGAACGCAAATCCTCAATCGGTGGCTCTGCATTTAATGGATTTTGTGTCATCACCCTCTTTTGTTTTGCATCCATCCTCGTCCCTCCTTATTCGTGTCTTGCCATCATCATGACCTTATTTCTGTTGCCTTTCAATAGCCCTTCATTGACTATACATTTTATCAATGTGTTTCTTCAATGCTTTGTTTTGATATTATTTGCAACCCTTTATTTGTATTTTATTAAATTAACAATTCTGATTTCATGTGCTAATTAGTCTTTTTCAGGTGAGAGGAAAGGTTTGATAAAAACACTTAAATTAATGCAAAAGACATCTGATGATACGTCTGGTAAGAGTCAAATTTTCTAATAATCGTTTAATCTATACAAGAGAATTTCACAGGTAGGCAATAGATTCTGAGTATAGGCAACAGTTGTATGCTAATGTTACAAACAATAAAAAGGGGAGGGGCTTAATTGGAAATGTTATTGTTGGGATATGAAAATAAGGCAGAAGCTGATAATTTCTAACTGATTGGATTGCTTGTGCAAAGGCTTCAGTGATAGCAATGCTCAAGGCTTTTGCAAAAACGCTGATTGGTCATAGAGAGGGCATCTTAGCCTTTTATTAGCATCCTATATTAACGGGAGCATGGAAGAAACTAACAAAAACCATGAAGAGGCAGGTTTATGGATTTAGAGATATTGAATTTTTCAGTTCATCTCCAAATTAGTTGCTAAAAGCAAATGATCTTTTTATTATCAAACAGAAATATTCAATATCATGAAATCCATATGCCTTACGCTTTATAACTTTGATTAATCCCTTGCATACTGCTTGTATGTATCGGATATCTACAACAGTTAATAATTCCGTAAGAATACCTCTTAAGAGTTTT
>JAOAGP010000080.1 GCA_026415695.1 Thermodesulfovibrionales bacterium
AAGTGGGTTTTCAATATGACCATTGCGATATAAAGTCCAAGCCCTGTATGAAAAGCCCTATCCTTGGTTGTAAAAAATGGCTCAAAGATCCTGTCCATCGTATCCTCGCTTATTGCCACGCCATTATCCTTGACAACAATGGTGATGGTGTCATCCTGTCTCATAAATTCAACGATTATCTCTGCAAATTCCTTGTCAGAAATACTGATAGATTCAATGGAATTTTTTATGATATTAAGAAGCACTTGTTCAAGAAGTGGTATGTTGCGGTTTATCTTAAAATCCTCGCAGGCTATTATCTTATCCTCTTCATCAAATGTTAGGTTATGAACCTTACAGAAATAACTTGTTTTGAGGGGTTTTTGCACAGTAATCTCATCTTTGAATAACCTAATTACATCCCTTAAGATTAGTTTTATGTCATATTCCCTTTCTGTTTCATAACGATTCCTTGAGAAGAAGTTCTGAAAATCACTTAACACCATAGACATATCATTGACTAAAGTCATTATGTCTAATACATATTGGGAAAGAGATTGAGGAGTTAGTGTTTTATTGTTATATTCATCCTCCAACACCTGAATGACCAGAGCTATCTTGTTTAATGGCTGTCTCCAGTGATGGGTGATGGCAATAATCATCTCACCCATAGAGGCAATCCTTGATTGACTGATCAGCAAAGCCTCTTGTTCTCTCTGTTTGTCTATCTCCTCTTTGACCCTTTCATTTAGATTCACAGACAACTCTTGGAGTTCATAGATTGTCTTTTTTAATGAGTTGACCATCGCTGTAATTGCATCAGCCAATACATCAATCTCATCATTATTGCCCTTTTTTGAGATGACTATGTCTAAATCTCCTTTAGTGATAGACTTTGCAGAATTTACAAGGTTTTGCAGACGGCGCATCGCTTCATTTATTGTAAAATATGCAAGGAAACCACCAACTAATATTGCAATAGTAGAATATATTACGCTCTTTTCTAAAATCTTGATTGACTCTTCTTCAATCGCAGTAAGCCTCATCAATACCCTTACCGAACCTATCTTAACATTATTAGAAAAAATCGGAGACATCACATCAACTAAATCATCATGCCTTATAAGATAGGTATTATCTTGTGACTTGTCTATCAACTCCTTACTTATTCTATCTGTGGGAACTAATCCTATTAATGATTTGTCAATGGCTGATTTTATCCTATTGTGCTTGTCTAATATAATAGCCTCTTGGACATACATGTTTAATCTCTGACTTTCTACTAATTCTTCCATAGCCTTGATGTCGTTGCTCAATAGCCAAAGGATTGTATTTGCTGCAAGGTTTTTGGCTACTGCGATAGCGTTTTTTTCAACCTCTTCAAGCATAAAATCCCTCTGGTTTTTATAAAACTCATAAGATATGAATATCATTAGGACAGCATGAAGTAGGATGACATTTATGATGATCTTTGCCTTTAATGATATCCTTATCATTTGACTTTTCCTAAAGTGAGGTTATATCTCTTAACAAATCTTTCAACTGGGTCATAGGTCTTGTTATCTGCCCTTTCAAATCTCTCTATCTCTAAATTTTCAAAGTATATCACAGCCTTTTTATCATTATTCATCTTCTCCAATGCCTCAAGAAATCTCCTTACAACATCCTTGTCAACATCTGTTCTTACAACTATAGCGTTGTTTGGAAGTGGTTTTGTTTTCCATACCACCTCCATTTCTTGTGCCATCGATGGATGTTTCTTTTTAAACAACCTCCAAGGCACAGGCCAAGTTGCAGCTGCAAAGGTGTCCCCATAGTATGCGTTTAAAATGGATGACTCTTGACTACCGACATAAACAGAGATCGTTTCCTTCTCTGGATTAATGCCCATTTCATAGAGCATCATCTTTGGCATCATTGCAGCAGCAAGTGCAGTAGCTGATGGGTAGCTTATCTTTTTCCCTTTTAGGTCTTTTACTGACCTTATGTGTCTGTCTTTCCTTGCAACTATTATCCCTCTGAAATCGTCATCTGGAGACATCTTTGCAATGACATCATAGCCAACTTTGATTGCATTTATAGCCTGATAGGGATTTGGTAAGGCAAAATGAAATTGTCTGTTGTAAAGCTTTTTTTCAAAATCTGAATAGTCTTTTGACATCTCAAGTTGAATCTCAATGTCACCCAACTGCTCGTTAAGATACTGAACAATTGGGTAGTAAGCCTCAAGCATTGCTTTAGGGTTTTTATATGGATGAATGCCAAAGATGCAAACATTAAGAGGATTGCCCTTTTCTGCAGTTATCTTATAGGCAGGCTTTTCTGCATTTTGACTGCATGACAATATACAAATAAGCAGAAAGGTTAAAAACAGAGGTATTTTTTTAGACATTATGGTGATTTATTTTAAATATAGCCACCTTTTTGTAGGGTTTCTAAAAAACTATTGCTTTTAGTCCCTTGGTTTGCATACTTCATAAAATAGTGAAAGACATATTTTGCAATCATATCAGGTTCAAGGTTTACCAAATCACCAGCGTTTTTAAAACCAAGCGTTGTCATCTGTGATGTATGAGGAATGATGACCACACTAAATGCTTGACCTTCAACATCAACCACTGTAAGACTTATCCCATCAATGGCTATAGACCCCTTCTTTACGACATACTGCATGATCTTTTCACCTGCAGAAATAGTTATCTTCTCTGAATTTCCAATTTTTTGCTTCGTTAATATCCTGCCTATATCCTCAACATGACCACTTACAAGATGTCCCCCTAACCTGCTGTCAAGCCTCATCGCTGGTTCTACATTTACCTTTTGTCCTGTCTTGAGGTATTGTGTGGTAGTCATTTTGATGGTTTCAGTAGAGACATCAAAAAAGCCTATTCCTTCTTTAATAGCCTTTACTGTAAGACACACTCCGTTTATTGCAATACTATCACCTATTGAACTTTCTTTTAAGGTATCAGGGCATTCAATCCCTATCTCCATGCCATTTGATGTAGATACCACCGACCTTACAATGCCTATTTCCTTGATAATGCCAGTAAACATATTACTCTGTGAGTTTACCTATTCTTGATAAGCGTGGTCTTGCATTTACACTATCCCAAGACCAGTAGATGATAAATGATTTGCCTCTAATCATCTTAAAGTCAACATATCCCCAAAACCTACTATCATAACTTTGGTCTCTATTATCGCCCATCACAAAAAACTTATCCTTTGGGACGAGAAACGGACCAAAATTGTCTCTTGGTTCAATGGGATGAGTCCTATAATTTGGGTCTGTGTGCTGGATATATGGCTCATTAAGCTTCTTACCATTGACAAACACATCACCGTTTTTCCCGTAGATTATATCACCCTCAACGGCAATCACCCTCTTTATGAAGTCTCTGTCGGGGTCTTCTGGATATTTAAATACGATGATATCACCCCTTTCAGGTTTTTTTAATATCAGAATCCTCTTGTCTGTAAATGGTATGACAGTGCCATATATGAACTTATTTACAAGTATATGGTCACCTATGAGAAGGGTTTGAAGCATTGAACCAGAAGGTATCTTAAATGCCTGAACAATGAATGTTCTTATGATTAGTGCAAGTATAAGTGCAGTGATTATAGCCTTACTATATTCCCAAATCTTGCTCTTTCCCAATTAACTCTCCTTTGCCTTTAATACTGATAAAAATGCCTCTTGTGGTATCTCTACCCTACCAACTTGTTTCATCCTCTTTTTCCCCTCTTTTTGTTTTTCAAGAAGTTTCCTCTTCCTTGTAATATCCCCTCCATAACACTTAGCAAGCACATTCTTTCTCAACGCCTTCACACTCTCACGGGCAATAATCTTACCCCCTATTGCTCCTTGAATGGTTATTTCAAAGAGTTGCCTTGGTATGACAGCCCTCAATGTCTCTACTACGCCCCTTGCCTTGTAGTATGCCTTTTCTTTATGGATTATAAGAGACAAGGCATCTACAGGCTCTCCATTTATCAATATGTCCAACTTAACAAGTGCTGATGGTTTATACCCTATAAATTCATAGTCCATAGATGCATAGCCCTTAGACATGGATTTCAACTTATCATAGAAATCCCAAAGTATCTCATTTAGAGGCAACTCATATGTAACCATAATCCTATCCTTGCTGATGTATGAAAAATCAATCTGTGTGCCTCGTCTTTCTTGACACAGTTCAAGTATCTGACCAATAAACTCCTTTGGGACAAATATCGTCACCTTTACATATGGCTCGCTAATAGTCTCAAACCTCTCAGGCAAGGATGTCGGATTATCAATAAAGACCTCATCACCATTCATCAACCTTACTCTGTAGATAACTGTAGGGGCTGTGCTGATTAATGACAATTCAAACTCCCTTTCAAGCCTCTCTTTGATGATGTCCATGTGTAAGAGCCCAAGAAAACCACACCTAAAACCAAAACCCAATGCCGATGATGTCTCTGGTTCAAATGTAAATGAGGAATCATTTAATCTCAATTTCTCAAGGGCAACCTTCAGGTCTTCATATTGGTGTGTCTCCACAGGATACAATCCACAGAATACCATCGGTTTTACCTCCCTGTATCCGGGAAGTGGAGCATCAGCAGGATTTTTTGCATCTGTAACTGTATCACCAATCTTTGTATCACTGACATTCTTAATGCCTGCAATTATATAACCAACCTCTCCTGCGGACAGACAATCGGTTTCTACCATCTTGGGGGTAAAGTAGCCTATTTTTGTAACCTCATAGTCCTTACCTGTTGCCATGAGTTTAATCCTTGATAGAGGCTTGATAGAGCCATCAAATACCCTAACAAGGACAATAACTCCTTGATAATTATCAAACCATGAGTCAAATATCAAAGCCCTTAATGGTTTTTGGGGATCTCCTTTTGGTGTAGGAATCCTCTTTACAATCGCCTCAAGCACCTCTTTTGTACCAATGCCCTCCTTTGCGCTTGTAAGTATTGCCTCACTGCAATCAATACCTATTGCCTCTTCAATCTGCTCCCTGACCTTTTCAGGTTGGGCTGATGGTAGATCTATCTTATTGATTACAGGAATAATCTCATGGTCGTGATCAATGGCAAGGTATGTATTTGCCAATGTTTGAGCCTCTACACCCTGTGATGCATCTACAATGAGAAGGCTTCCTTCACAAGAGGCTAAACTCCTTGACACTTCATACGAAAAATCAACATGACCGGGTGTATCAATCATGTTAAGTATATAATCAACACCATCATCAGCCTTGTAAAGCAACCTCACGGCATGTGCCTTGATAGTGATCCCTCTCTCTCTTTCAAGGTCCATAGAGTCAAGAACCTGCTCGGTCATCTCCCTTGAACTCAATGCCCCTGTATATTCAAGGAGTCTATCTGCTAATGTGGATTTGCCATGATCAATGTGTGCAATAATGGAAAAGTTTCTTATCCTTGAGAGCATTTATAAGCCTTTTACCAGATATGCAATACCAATCAGCCCAGCATCATCTCCAAGAATTGATGGAAGAATCCTTGTCTTTGAAATAAGTTCCTTCATAGCCCTTCTATGTGCCTCTTTAATGGCAGAGTCAACATAAATATTCCATGCACCAATCAACCCGCCAGTGAGGATAACTGCATCAGGCATAAAGATATTTACAACATTTGCGATGCCAATCCCTAAACCTTTACCTGCATCCCTTAACACATTTCTTGCAAGTAGATCCCCTTCAAGTGCTGAATTGTAGATATCTTGGGCATTTATCTTGTAAAAATTGCCGTTGTATAGCCTTTTCATTATAGTTTCTGCTCCATTTTGTATTTCACCGACTACCCTGTTTATTATTGCAGAGGCAGAAGCTACAGTTTCTAAACATCCAACATTACCACACGGACATTGCAATCCTTCATTGTTGATGCTCATATGACCAATCTCAGCAGGGATATTGAGTAGTTTTCTTTCAAGCACAACCCCTCCACCAATACCGGTACCCAAGGTAAACAATACAAAATCATCAAACTCCCTACCAGCCCCTGCTATTGCCTCTCCGTAGGCTGCAGCATTTGCATCGTTTTCAATTATGAATCTATCTGTATCTTTTATCCTTTCAGATACAAAATCACGAAGGTTTATACCTTCTAATTTGGGGATATTAGGTGATTTAAGTAAGATGCCTGTATGTTTATCTACTATACCCGCAACTGATATTCCAACGGCATATATATCACATACGGTCTTGTATAGTAAGCCGTCAACAGAGGATACGAGGGATTCAAGGGGAGATTGTCCTGTCTGAACCTTAACCTTTTTTACAATCTCATAACTGTCTCCTTCAATCCTAACGATTGCAGACCTTATGTTCGTCCCACCAATGTCTATTGCAATGATGTCCATAGATGTATTGTTCTCCTAAAAACAATTAAATCATTGAAAGATGATTTAGATAAGCAATATTTGAGGTTATTAAATTACCACATTTTTTTGTTTTTACTCAAATGACCAAAATGGAATGTAGCACATAATATGTAAAATCGTTTATTATCATATGACATGGGATTTTTTAAAAACATCAAGGCAGACCTTCATGCAGTATTTGACAAAGACCCAGCAGCAAAAAACATCTTTGAGGTCTTTCTGACATATCCCGGTTTTCATGCAATCTTACTACACAGAATAGCCCATTCAATGTGGAACCTTCGTATCCCTCTATTGCCCAGATTTATTTCTCATATCAGCAGGTTTCTTACAGGCATTGAGATACACCCAGCAGCCAAGATTGGAAAGGGTTTTTTCATTGACCACGGAATGGGGGTGGTCATAGGGGAGACAACAGAGATTGGTGAAAATTGTTTATTATATCAGGGGGTAACATTAGGTGGCACTGGCAAGGACAAAGGAAAGAGGCATCCTACATTGGGAAACAATGTGGTTGTAGGTGCTGGTGCGAAGGTATTAGGACCCATAAAAATAGGAGATTATGTCAAGATTGGGGCTAATTCCGTTGTTCTTAAATCAATACCAGACAATTCAATAGTCGTTGGTGTGCCGGGCAGGGTCATTAAAAAGAAACTCATACGAGTTGAAGAGGATGGAATCAAAGAAACCCTTGACCATGTGAGATTACCAGATCCAGTGGAAGAAAGGTTTAAGGAGTTGCAAGAATACATCAGCAGATTAGAAAGACTAATAAATAAAAAAGAGGAGGCTTTTAAGGTGAAGGTTTATAACACATTAACAGGCAAAAAGGAACCATTTATACCACTTAATGATAAAAAGGTGGGTATCTATGCCTGCGGGGTAACGGTTTATGACTATTGTCATATTGGTCATGCAAGAAGTGCGGTTGTTTTTGATGTAATAGTCAGATACTTAAGATATCGTGGTTATGATGTAACATTTGTGAGAAATTTTACCGACATTGATGACAAGATTATCAAAAAGGCAAACGAGATGTCACTTGACTGGAATGAGGTTTCAGAGAGATTTATTGATGAGTATTATACAGACATGGATGCACTTGGCATAGCAAGGGCTGATTATGAACCAAAGGCTACAGAGCATATCAACGAAATGATACACATCATTGAGACCCTCATAAAAAAGGGATATGCCTACACAATAAAGGAAGGCGATAGTGAAAGTGTCTATTTTGAGGTTTCTAAATTTAAAGAATACGGCAAATTATCCAAAAAGACATTGGACGAACTCATTGCAGGTGCAAGGGTTGATATAAACGAGCAGAAGAAAAGCCCTATGGATTTTGCACTCTGGAAGGCATCCAAAGAGGGTGAACCATGGTGGCAAAGTCCATGGGGAAAAGGAAGACCGGGATGGCATATTGAATGCACCGCTATGAGCATAAAACACATTGGAGAAACCCTTGATATACATGGTGGAGGGGCAGATTTGATATTCCCACATCATGAAAACGAGATAGCACAATCTGAGGCATATACAGACAAGCCATTTTCAAAATACTGGATACACAATGGATTTATCACCATTGACAAAGAGAAGATGTCTAAATCTCTTGGAAACTTCTTCACCATCAGAGAGATACTTCAGAAATACGATGCCGAAGTAGTAAGATGCTTCTTACTATCAAGCCACTATAGAAGTCCTTTAGAGTTTTCTGAAGAACAACTAAAAGAGGCTGAATCACTTCTTGATAGATACTATACTACACTTGAGAGGATTGAAGATTATATAAAACAAGGTGAGATGAAGGGCAAGAAAAAAGACACAAATCCTCCGCCAAATATGGATGAAGAGATACAAAAAACCTTCTCCGATTTTCACGCTGCGATGGATGATGATTTTAACACTGCACTTGCTATTGGTGTGATATTTGACTTTTTAAGGACTGTAAACAGATACATTGATTGTATGCCACCTTATGAGGATGCGGTTAGGTCAATAGACAAGATAAAAGATACCTTGACGATATTTTCAGGTATCCTAAATATATTCAAGAAATCACCTTCAGAATGGCAGTTGGTCTTGTTGAAATCAAGAGGGATTACGATTAGCAATGATGAAATCATGAGGATGATAGAAGAGAGAAACAATGCAAGAAAACTCAAAGACTATCAAAGAGCAGATAGCATCAGGTCTGAACTTGAGAAAAAAGGTATCATCCTTGAGGATAAAAAGGGGGAAACTGTCTGGAAGGTAGCAAGATAAGTCTATCGTTAAAAGAAAACTGAGATATGAGTGTTTGTTTTATAAATGATGAATAGTAAGTGCTATTCTTTCTCTATGGTAACCCTTTTTTGCTTACCACCCTGAATGTTTTTCCACATCTTTTCTTCCATCTCTATCTCTTTGTGTTTGTATTGCTGTTTTCTCTCTGATTCCTTTATCTTTTCTTCCTCGGTCATCTGTTTTTCTTGTTTTGATTTGTACTTCTCTAAATCTTCGTTTGTATAGACCTTTTCAGCAAATGTAAAAGAACAATTTAGGACAACAAAAAATATTGATATCACAATACACAAGAATTTGGTAATCATGGCATCCTCCTCTTTAGTCTTGTTTGATTGGTTGGACTATTTTAGGTGTCAAAAATATCATCAACTCTTCTGATACATTAGTCTTGTCTTCTTTTTTAAACAAACTTCCAAGTATAGGTATTTTTGATAAATATGGCACAGAACTCTCCCCCTCACTTGAGACTTCCTTTCTAATACCACCGATTACTACTGTCTCTCCATCTTTAAGAGCAATCCTTGTTGTTGCCGCCCTTGAGTCTATCTGTGGATTGCCAAGAATGTCTTTCCTATCACTTGAAGTAGCAGGTTCATCCTTGCTTATCTCAAGGTCAATGTAAATTATATTTTCTGATGTGCCAAAAACAATAGATGGTGTAACCTTCATCAAGAGTGCTGCGTCAATATATGTTGTAGTGTATGTTCCTTGTGTTGAACCCGGTGTTGTTATTGGAACCCTTGCACCATGCCTTATTAAAGAAGGACTGTTGTTAAGAGTCATTATTTTGGGTTGTGATAGTATCTTCCCTTTCCCAGCCTTTTCAAGTGCTGAAAGCCTAAAATCAAGCATCAAGGAAGCAGCCTTGTTTATATATCCTATTCCAAAAGAACCGCCCGCTCCTTGCCCAACTGCAGCAGGCATGTTAATAATTAGAGGCATGAGATTAGTAGAACCCATTGTGCCTTGGGTGGCCTGACCTATACCTGTTTGTGCATAAGGAGTAGTAGCATAATCTGAAGATGATTGAGTTGGTCTCGCATCTCTTGAACCGCCAAATGATAAGATTCCACCATCCTTTGTAGCTCCCCAACCTGACACCCCCCACTGAACACCGAGATCATAGGCAGAGGTTGTTGATACCTCAACTATCCTTGCTTCTATTAAAACTTGTTGTGTTGCCTGAGAAGGTATATCTATTGCCTTTATAAACCTTTCTACCTCCTCAACAATAGTAGGTACATGTCTTATCACTATTGCATTTATAGTGTCTATTCTAGTGATTCCAACTTCTGCCTCAATGGCTGCTTCTGATATCTTCGTATCAACTGTTTCCTGTCTTACTGATCCTGCCTGTTGCGTTTTTACCTCGCTCCTTACCCCTCTAAATATATTTAGTTGAGTTATGTGCTTTATGGCATTAAAAGTAGATATGTATTTAAGCTTTATTATCTTTGTTATCTTTTGTTCAGACATAAGTGCCTTGAGTTTTTCTGTAGCTATTTTGGAACGCTCAGTATAGAGTTTTGACCAAGATTCATAAACCTTTGCACGAGAGTCTCTTATTTTTTGTCTTGCTTCCTCAATCTTATTGATTGTCTCAAGAGGAGCGATTGTAATAATCTTATCTTCATCATCAACGGTATATTCCAAAGACAAAAGTTTAACAATTTTATCTAAAGACTTTTGCCAAGTAACATTTTTTAGTTTTGTATTGACCTTGTATTTGACATCCTTTATATCTGGATGAATGATTATGTTAAACCCACTGACCTCTGACAAAAGCATAATTACACTTGAAAGGTCTGCATCTTGAAAGTCAAAAGATATTAAATCACCCTCTTTTTGAACACCTAATTTTGTAAACTCACTCTTTTGAACCTTTACAGTCTGTGTCTTATCATCAACAAATATCTGCACATCTGCAATCTTCTCAAGCAACTTGAGTGCTTCTTTCCAATGAATAGCATTCTGCTTAATAGTCACAGTTGCCGTCACATTTTCATCAATAATCCATCCGTAGCCAACCCTAATGGCAATAGACTGTATGACATTCTTGACATCAGCATTGCTGTAATCTAAATCAATGATATCTTTACTGTATCCTACTTTCTGCGATTCAACAAAAGGTTTGGTCTCAACTGAAATAACTATTTCATCATCTACAACGGTAACATCCTTTGAAAATTCTTTGTCTTTTTTCAGATAAGGTGAAGAACCATCAGGTTCTATATCTACTTTGATCTTTATTAGGTTATCCTTTGAAGTATATGATAAAGCCTTGATAGGCTCAATCATGGTTTTTGGCATATAGGCGTTCATTACCATCCGTTCTAATTCAATAATAAGCGAGTCATCCAATTTATAAACCACAGGTTCTGGCATTGCACCATTGCCTTTAATAATTATCTCTGCACCCAAATCTGTCTTTTCAAGGATAACAGCGATAATCTCCTTTGCTGGTTGAAGTGTTTTATCTGATGACTTTTGACTAACAGCAGTTTCAGAGATTATAGTTTTTTGAATATCTTGTTGTTTAGTATCAGCACTGTTTTTTGTTACAGAGTGATTTTTAGTAAAACTTATAAAAAGGCTTTTATCCTTTAATGTTGCCTCAACATCAGATGGAGAAATTACAGTTATATTAAGCCGTGTTTTATTATTTTCAAACTTCTCAGCCTTTATTTCAGAAATCAACCCTTTACCAGTATATGGCTTATCTTGTGGAATAGCAAATTCTGTGTTTATTAAATCAATTACAATATTAAAAGGGTCTCGGTTATCAATGGTAAACTTCATCGGTTCTGTGGCATCAATCTTTACAAGATTTTCAACAACCTCTATAGCATTGATCTTTGCTGTAGCCATGGCTAAAGAACTAAACAAAAATACTGAGATTGCCAATAGTAATGCAATAATGGTAATTTTGCTAATGAATTTCATCACTCTTCCTCCTCCTTCCGGAGTTTAATGTTTATATTCTTAACAGTTGGTTTGCCTTCTGAATCAATAGCCTTCTCTTTGATAACAACAACATCTTTTGTTATCTTTGACACCACACCACCCATCAATCCAAGTTTTTGTCCTTCTTTAATGGTATAACTCTTACCATCTGGTAAGACAATCTGTGCATAATAAACAGCGTTCTTTTCAAGGATACCTACTACTTTTATGTCAGAAACCATAAAATTCTCAAGTGGTGAACCACCTTTTTTCTTTTCTGTTTCCTGCTTTATCAGAGGCATGAAAGGGTCTCTTTTACCTAAATAAACATATTCCACAATATCTGTCTGTTGCGTTTGTTGGACACTGCCAGCGGTTTGTCCTGCTTGTTG
>JAOAGP010000008.1 GCA_026415695.1 Thermodesulfovibrionales bacterium
CTAAATTCTTTTATCTGCCCATTCTTCTTACCGTATTTGCCTGTAAACTCTCCCTTGTCTTTTCTATCTTTAAAAGTTTTCTCAACTACATGCAGTGCTAACTCTTCTTTAACATATTTGCTCTCTGACAAGGCATTGACAATCCTTTGATTAGCAAAATCTATATATTCTTTTGACATCTCTATCCCTATAAAATCATGCCCTAATATTTTTGCTGCAACAAGGGTAGTCCCACTCCCGCAATACGGGTCAATTACTAAGCCCGTATTATCATCCATTATTGAATAAATTGCCCTTGTTGGCAAGGCAATAGGAAATGGGGCAGGATGTGGGTTTTTTTGCTCTGGTGGAAATCTCCATATGGATGTTAAAAGGGCGTGTTTGGGTTTCAGTTCTTCACCAATTAAATTATTGCCATCTGGTTTATATAGCCAGTAAATCCTTTCTTCAACCTGCCAAAATCTCCAACCTCTAATATTGCCTGCAATCATCCTATCCCATATAATCTCTTGTCTGATTGTCCATTTTGTCTTTCTTAACCAATCAATTGGATGTAACAGGCTTCCCTTCTCCCATCTGATTTTATGATTATAAAAGAAACTACCTTTAGGCTTAGTAATCCTGTATATCTCATCTAATACTGCTATCTGATTTTGTTGATAAATCTCCTCTGGCACTTTATCAGAAACACTTGTGTATTTGACATTTGTTACAAGCCAGCCTTTTTTGTTTTCACCTTTGTTGTAAGGGGGAGATGTAACACCTACATCAACGATTTCATCAGGTAAAGATTTTAAAACCTCAAGTGTATCACCTTGAATTATTCTGTTTATGTAATCAATCATCTTTCCTGAGTCTTACTGATTAAAAATGAATAAAAGCCTTTGACAATATATTGTTTATAATTTGATAACTCTTCTTTATTTAGAAGATAGACAATTTTTAGAGTAGGGCAGTTTATATAGTCTTTATAATCAAAATCAGCACTTCTAAGAAACTGTCCAGTAGTTGTTTTACTCCCTTGCAATTTGCTTTGCCATTTAGAAATTTTTGAATTGAGATTGTTTAAAAAATCATCACATGAAAAGGGGAATTCAATTATATAAATAAGCTTTCCATCAACAAAACCACTCACCAACATATTTAAATTGGCATTTTTGTCTTTTGTAATCTGTTAGCTGTGTAATCAGTAAAGTTACCGCCACCGTTTAATTTTGATGGTTTTGTTTTCCTCTCATTTCTATTGAATTTTTTAAATTCTTCAGAATCAATATTTTTAGGTTTTGCTTCACAGTTTATGGTGTTACCAGGCATAAAAACATCCTGCTTGAACCCGTTATAACCTATTTTGCCTTCTTTATGTTCATAACCTGCTAAAGTTACAGTTATAAATTCCCTCAAGGTTGATGAGTTTTTGTCGTTCATGTATATCGTCAAGAGATCAGTAAGCATCCCTATTATTGTATCTTTTGATTTTTTAATAAGATAAGATCCTAATTCTAAATGACTTCCCGTGGAATATATCTTTATAATTTCCTGCAACTCTTTGTTCATATGCAACTATCTCCTTTATGGCAGTTGTTCATCAACAATGTTTTACATAGTGAATTGTCAACATTTCGTAGTTTTATCATAACAACATACATGTTTATAGTGCTATTACCCATTTTTTTAATCACCCTCTCCTTCTTTAGCCCTCTGCCATATCTCATCCATCTCATCAAGTGTCATGTCAGATAATTTCTTGCCATGCTGTTTTGCATGTTTTTCAATCTCAGCGAATCTGGTGATGAATTTTTTGACGCATCTTCTTAAGGCGTCCTCTGCGTTTATCTTCAAGTGTCTGCTTATGTTGACAATACTAAAGAGCATGTCTCCTATCTCGTCTTCACACCTTTGCTTGTTGCCTTCTTTGAGAACTTTCTCAAATTCCTGTATCTCTTCTTTTAGTTTTGAAATGACATCACCAATGTTATCCCAATCAAAGCCTACCTTGTTTGCCCTTGATTGCACCCGTTGAGCCATCAGTAAGGAGGGGAGGTGTTTGGGTATCCCATCAAATATAGAATCCTTATTCTTGCCTTCCTCTTTTTTCCTTTCCTCCCACTGCCTTGAGACCTCTGACGGTGTCTCAAATGTCATGTCAGCAAACACATGTGGATGTCGTCTTATCATCTTGTCTTGGATAAATCTGCACACATCATTGATGTTAAACTCTCCTCTTTCCTCTGCAAGTTGGCAGTGAAATATTATCTGAAAAAGCAGATCACCAAGTTCTTCCTTGAGGGCTTTTGAATCCTGATTGTCAATGGCATCAATGACCTCATAGGTTTCTTCAATGATGTATGGTTTGAGGGTTGCATGGGTCTGAACCTTATCCCATGGGCAACCCTTTTCTGAACGCAACTGCTGCATTATCTTAACAAGTGCTACAATGCCTGAATTTATATCGTTTAGTTTATCCATTTAACTGCATAAGGTGTCCATAATGGATGCAATGGTTAATCAATAGTCCTTTTATCTTGGTTATATCCTTGCCCTCTCTTATAAGATACCTGTAAATCCCTGCGTTTGTTATGTCTGCTATAAGTATTGCACCGATGAGCCTTGTGCCGTATTTGTTAAACACAATCTTTCTGTATGATGCATCTGTTTTATGTGTATAGACCTCATAGTCTGTGTCCTTTGTGTGAACACAACCCATAGAAACAAATGGTATCCCTCCAATCTGTGTTGCATTCATTATCCCAAAGGTGCCAGCATATAGGGTTTTTATGCCAATCATGTTTAGCCCTGCACATCTACCCATCTCCACAGCGTTTGTCCAAAGGGCTGTGGTTATCCTTTGCCCTGTAATGGGATTAAAGGTTACTGCTATATCCCCTGCTGAATAGACATCAGCAATATTTGTCTGTGTATATCTATCAACCACAACGCCCTTATCAATGTAAATCCCAGAATTATCAAGAAATTCCACATTTGGTTTTACCCCTTTGCCAATACAGACGATGTCACAAGGTATCTCCTTGCTATCATCAAGCACTACTGCCTTGACGGAGTTGTTATTTGAGATTACCCCTATTGCCTTTTTCCCAGTGATAACATTGATGCCTGAATTTAATATTGCGTTCTTAAGAAGGGATGTATCATCAGGCTCCATGAGTTGTGAAAGTATCTCAAGTGATTGGACAATCATGGTAACCTTAATCCCCATTTCAATGATTGCAAATGCTGTCTTGAGATTTACAAGCCCTCCTCCAAGCATCACTACATGCCTTGCATTTATAAGCATTTGAGACATCCTTTGTGCATCAGCAAGTTTTCTCAGTGCAAAGATACCATCACATCTTATATCCTTGAGTTCTTCAGGGATATTTGGGCTACTACCAGTGGCAATGAGGAGTTTGTCATATCCAAAGTCTCCCTTGTTTGTTGATACCGTCTTCTGATCAATAGATAAGGATTTTGCCTTGCAGTCTGTTATGATATTTAAATCCCCACAGGTATAAGGACCACGACCAATCATAGCGATGTCTGACACATCTTTTTTTCTGTTGATGATGTATGTAATAAGTGGTCTGAAATATGGTAGATGAGGCTCATCAGTTAAGACGGTAACATCACAAGAAGGCATTGTCTCTTTTATCCTCTGAGCACAGGCAATCCCAGCCGCACTTCCACCAATGATGAGATAACTTGAGTGTTTCAATCTCTACCTCCCTTGAGGTCATACATCTTGTTTTATCGCCTCACTCATCTCTTCAACAAAGGCATATCGTTTATTTGTTGAATACTCATCTACTGTCTTAAAGACCAATGCCTTTGTTGGACAAGACTCTACGCAGGCTGGTATCTCCCTATCAGGACACCTATCGCATCTGTAAGCTTTTTGTATTTGAAGGTGTCTGCCAATAACCCCAAAAGGACATACCATCACACATGTCCAACAGCCAATGCACTTGTCTGTATCGGTTACTATTGCACCTCTTACATCACGCTTGATTGCACCAGTAATGCAGGCGTGCATGCAGGGGGCATCATCACACTGCCTGCATAAAACAGGGATGCTTCCAGCCGTTTGATGCCATTCTACAGAAAGTCTTGCCTTTGGGGTTGGGAGTTCTGAAATGGCAGAATACAGGTTTTTAGCCTTTGAATGCTCTACTGCACACGATATTTCACAGGTCTTACAGCCTGTGCATCTTTTGATATTGACAAAGATTTCTCTTGGATTACTCATGACGCACCTCTAAATACCTAAAGCCTTTCTTCTATCTTCAATAGCAGAAAGGAGTTTTTGAGCAGATGACTCCGGGTCAAGGTCAACAATGAAATACCCACCAGTAAGCCCTTTAATCTTGTCAGTAAGGATGCTTGTTACTGCAGGGCTACCAAGTAAAGGCAACATCACGCCCACATGAGTAGGAAGCCCCATAGCCACTGCATATACGCCTATAGACACTGCCTTTTCTGATACAGCCTCTGCAGCAGATGCTACAACAGGGAGTTTGTCCGTATCTACACCTAAATAGTTTGAAATAGCCACCAAGAGTGCAACCGCCCTTGAGTTATCAACGCAAGAACCAAGATGAATTACAGGTGGAAGTGGACCACCTAAATTATTTGCTTGTCCAATAGCATTTAAGACTGCCTTTAGCCCATCTCCGCATAGCCTATCAACATTTGCTGGATCCATGAAGCCATGCCTCATCAATGCGCCCGCACCACA
>JAOAGP010000021.1 GCA_026415695.1 Thermodesulfovibrionales bacterium
CAACAAAACAACATATATCCATCTCACATATAGTTCTACCTTCCCAATCCTCTCAAGCCACATGACCATCTGTGCTCCAACCTCAAAGCCTCCCACTGTCCCGATAATCATAATCACACCTAATCGGTAGTCAACATTACCAAACTTACCATGCCTTAGTGTTGATATCAGCGATTTTCCAGCCATGTGTGCTATGTCAGTTCCAATAGCAAAAGCCATTGGGAAGCCCAATATATTTAGACCGGGTGTGACCATCCAAGCACCACCCATTCCAAAGAAACCACCTATTACGCCTACTCCAAGCCCAAGAATTATTAAACCAGGCCAAAATATTGTAACCCCTGAAATTGGCATTAATACATATAGAAAATCCATATCCTTCCCTCCTTTTTAGTGTTCTGCTAATTCTCTCGACTTTAGGTCAATACCTATTCTTGCCATTACGAAATCTGCCAAAAGTCCAAATATCAGACCTACAACAGGGATTACAACAACAGTCAAGAGCGTGAAATAAAAATGGCTTTCATTGTAGAGGTCTGTAAACCATGCCTCCCATCCCGTAAACCTCCTTGTGTCTGCAACAATCACAATGTTTTCTGCCTTACCACCTGCAGCAAATACAATTGATGGCACAGTAAAGAAGATAAATAACATTACAGATTGTAAAAACCTAATCATTTTGCCCTCCTTTATGATTTTTTGATACATTTTTTTAACTACAAAATCCTTATTTTTAACCCCTCTCAACACCTCCTTCATTTTTATTTGATTATATAAACACTACACGGGACATATCTTGCTACCTTTGATGCAGTGCTTCCCATAAAGACCTGATCAAGTCCTGTATGACCTGAACTACCGAGTATTACCAAATCATACTTGTCTTCTTTAACCCTATGTATTATGTTGTTTGCAGGCACAAGACCTACTTCCATCACAGTATTGACCTTAATACCCTTTTGGTCAAAAAGTGCCTTTGCAGATGCAATAGCCCTTTCTGCCTCTTCCTCAAGCTTGTCTTGAATACTTGGAGGCATCTCTTCAATGTAGTCTTTAGAAAAATGTGCTACAGACATTATTGTAACCTCTGCCCCTTCCTTTTCAGCCATCTGAAGTGCCTTCTCAACGGCTTTTTTTGCATTCTCTGAACCATCCGTTGCCACCAATACCTTCATCTTACCCTCCTTGTGTTATCTAATTTTTTCAAAATCGTAGTAGAGTCTAAGACTGCTACCTTCCGTTATCTCTCTTATAAAGGCAATAGTCGTGTGATCACCACAGAAAACCCTTGTTTCAATGTTTACTAAATTCAACCTTTTTTTTTGAGGTGTCCCTTGTA
Source organism: Thermodesulfovibrionales bacterium (assembly GCA_026415695.1). Classification (GTDB taxonomy): domain Bacteria; phylum Nitrospirota; class Thermodesulfovibrionia; order Thermodesulfovibrionales; family Dissulfurispiraceae; genus DUZI01. The sequence continues at coordinate 1,340 of JAOAGP010000021.1, forward strand.
TAGTCTGTATAATCCTATTTATCTTCTTGCTGCTGTTTTCATTAATAAAATCAATAGCACTCATCTTGACTATATCCTCTGCCTTTGAGTGAGGGTGGAGATTACTTATGGGAATGAAGAATTCTTCAGTATATTTTTTATTGCCATCAAGCAAGACTTCAGATGTTGTAAAGAGTATGTCATCTTCAGTGGCATTTACAAAGATGGATTTTAATGTATCGTTCGTCCTTATCTTTTTTATACTCTGTAATGTCTTTTTAGATATCTGGCTTCCATGCATCTTCTCTGCACTTAAATGAATCTTCATCAAGATACCTCTATCAAATACATGTGGTGTTACAAATGTCCCTTTACCCTGAAGTCTTTTTAAAAGCCCTTCCCTTACGAGCTCACTTACTGCTAATCTAACGGTTGTTTTGCTAACGGAAAAGGTATTGCAGAGTTCATCCTCTGTGGGTATCATGGAGTTGATTGCCCACTCACCCTTTTTAATCTTTTCCTTGATAATGTCAATTAACTGAACATATAATTTCTGTTGACTTTCTCTATCAAGTGCCCTTTCCATCAATTACCCTTTTTTGAGTTTTGCATCTATTAGGCAATACCTATGCCAAAGGAATAAGGCATTGTAAATTCATAATAAAATGTCATTATAAAGACACTATGATTTGTTTTATTATAACTAATCTGTTGCGATATGGCTAATTAATATTATATCTGATTGATATTAAAGCAATCTAATGCAACATTATGTTGCACTAATAATTATGTTGCGATTTTAAACTTGCGAATCTTTCTTTGAAGTTCTTGTCTGTGGATACCAAGTAGTTGTGCAGCCTTAGTGATATTGCCTTGTGAGTCTTGCAGTGCTGACCAAATGAGTTCTCTTTCATAATTACTGATAATATCCCTGATCTTGTTTGTCTCCTGCATCCTTGACCTTCTAATATTCATAAGGTATTGAGGCAGAGAATGTTTATCAATAATGGGGGTTTCTGTAAATGAAATGGCTCGTTCAACTATGTTTTCTAATTCCCTAACATTGCCTGGATAATTATGTTGGATAAGTATCTCAACTGCATCCTTATCAATCCCTTCAATATTTATATCTGCCCTTTTAGGGGCATATTTCTTTATGAAGTGATTTATCAATAGGGGTATATCCTCCTTTCTTTCCCTAAGAGGCGGCATGTGTATGTTGATAACATTGATACGATAAAAAAGATCCTCCCTAAAAGTCCCCATTTTGCATTGCTTTGTTAGGTCTTTGTTTGTTGCACAGATAAATCTAACATCAACCTTTATATTTTTACTACCCCCAATTCTCATTATCTCTCCTTCTTGTAGTACCCTCAATATCTTCGTCTGAAAAAGCGGACTTACATCACCTATCTCGTCAAGAAAAACGGTTCCTAAATGTGCTAATTCTATCATCCCTTTTTTTGTATAATTCGCACCTGTAAAAGAGCCCTTCTCAAATCCAAAAAGCTCAGATTCAAGTAATGTATCTGGTATGGCACTGCAGTTGATAGTCATGAATAGATTGTTTCGTCTTGGGCTGTTTTTGTGGATTAGTTTAGCGACAGGTTCTTTACCAGTGCCACTTTCACCAGTTATTAATACATTGCTATCAGACCGTGCAGCCATCTTTATCAGTCTTTTTACCTCCACCATCTTTGGACTTTCGCCTATTAATTCCTCACCTTTTGCATCTACGGTATCACTTCTTGTTAAATGATGTTTTATCTCTGATAATGTATTGTTGATAGCCTCTTTTGTTAGTGGCTTTGGCATAAATGATATCGCACCACTTTTTATAGCCCTTACAATCCTTTGGGGAGAACTCGTGCCAAATGCGATAATCTTTATATTTGAGTGAGTTAGGATATCAAATACCAAAAAAACATCTTCATTGTCTGTATCTAAAAGTGCAATATTGTATAAGTTTAGGTTTTCCTTTGATATATCAAGGGGATGCCTGAGTGATCTTATTTTAATCTTTACATTAGCCAGAGTTTCTAATGCCTGTTCATCCTCTGAAATAACAACACAATACATTTTGTCCTCACAATATTAGGTTGATTGATGCCATAATATAGTATAATATCGCATGAAAAGGGTTGGTTTCTACTACGATGATATATTTTTAAAGCATCATACACCCCTATGGCATCCAGAGGCACCATCAAGGCTGGTTAATCTTATAAATTCTCTTAAAGCCTCAAGCATTTGGAATGAACTGATCCATCTTAAGCCCAAGATAGCCCGATTTGAAGACATAGCCTTAATTCACACCGAATACTACATTGACCGTATCAAAAATGCTAGGGTAGGACACCTTGATGCAGACACATATTTTTCGGAGGGCAGTCTTGAGGCAGCCCTTTATGCAGTGGGGGCTGTCCTATCATCTATTGATAAGATAAAGGCTGGTGAAGTAGATAGAACATTCTGTGCAGTGAGACCACCTGGTCATCATGCAGAGGCACACAAAGCAATGGGGTTTTGTATATTTAACAACATTGCAATTGGTGCAAGATATGCACAACTTCAAGGCTTTAAAAAGGTATTTATCATAGACTTTGATGTTCATCATGGCAATGGCACCCAAAATGCCTTTTACAATGACAATACCGTCTTTTACTTTAGCACACATCAATTCCCTCATTACCCCGGAACAGGTAGTGAAGACGATATCGGCATGGATGAAGGAGAGGGCTTTACTTACAACATACCAGTAGTTGCTGGTGCAGGAGATATAACCTATAGTCGTATCTACAACGACATCCTACCACCCATCATAGAGGATTTTAAACCAGATATCATACTTGTATCTGCAGGTTATGACATCCACAAACACGACCCCTTGTCAACCATAAGAGTAACAAACGATGGAGTGAGAACTATCGTAAAAGGTATCCTAAAATCTGCAGATGTTCCGTATGTATTTTGTCTTGAAGGCGGATACAACATCCCTGCACTTGAAGACTGCATAAAGATTACCATCGAGGAATTGCTCTACTCATAATGCCTACAAGTCCTTATGCACATGTTGGATTTGTAAGTGCAATCTTTTCAGGATTAAGACCAAAGTCTATCCTTGATGTAGGTATTGGTTTTGGAAAGATGGGCTTTATTGCCCGTGATGTGCTTGATGTGATGTATAACGAGCGTTATAAAAAAGAAGATTGGCGTGTGGTCATAGATGGTATAGAGATATTTGAACCATACATACAAGAACACCAAAGGTTTTTATACAACAACATCTACATTGGTGATGCTTTTGAGGTGATTGATAGACTTGGCACCTATGATTTAATCATCATAGGGGATGTCCTTGAGCATCTTGAAAAGAAAAAGGGATGGTTGTTTTTGGACAAATGCTGTCTGCATTGTAATACTGCCATCCTTATAAATATTCCTCTTGGAGAGACACAACAAGGGGCTATATACAACAATGAATTTGAGACCCACCTTTCGTATTGGTATGAAGAGGAATTAACCCCTTTGGCAGCATTTAAACATATCATCACATTATCAAATGGTATGCCCTATGGGGTTTTTTTGATTGATAAAAACAGATTCTTAGCCGAAAGGATTAAACAATTAGCGTTTATAGCAATAGAGATGCAACAAAAAGGTGATATTGATAATGCCATTGATACATTTAGATACATAAACACACTGAAACCAGATATACCTGATTGTCATCTCAATATTGGCACACTCCTTGCGCAAAAGGGTAACCATGATGATGCATTAAAATATCTCAAAAAGGCACTTGAGTTAAATCCAAAATCGTCTATTGCTCATTACAACATTGCAAAGGTATATAAGGAAAAAAAGGCATATAATGATGCAATCAACCATTACATTGAAGCCCTTACCTTAAATCCGCTTGACCCAGAACCCGCATACAATTTAGGCAATCTGTATGCCGAATTAGACCGCTATGATGAGGCAATTGTATCATATCAAATAGCGATAAAGACACAACCAAATCACACAAAGGCATTAAATAATTTAGGTGCAGTAAGACACATACTTTGTCAGTTAGATGAGGCGATTTGCTGCTACGATAAGGTCATCCAAATAGACCCCACAAATGCCGATGCCTATTACAACAAGTCCCTCTCTCTGTTACTCAAAGGGGAGTTTCAAGAGGGCTGGAAACTATACGAATGGCGATTTAAGAGACAAGATTATCCCCCAAGGACATATCCAATGCAGATATGGGATGGAACAACCTTTAGAGGCACCATACTAATCTATGCCGAGCAGGGATTGGGGGATACAATACATTTTGTGAGGTATCTTAAACCTTTAAGCCAAAAGGGGCTTGAGGTTTATCTACACTGCCATGATGAGTTGGTATCGTTGATAAAAGAGGGGGTTGAAGGAGTAAGTGATGTTATACCATTTAGTAATGATCATCAGAGATATGACTTTTACTTTCCTCTCATGAGCTTGCCACGAGTTTTTAAAACTGACATAAACTCTATTCCATCAGAAGTGCCTTACATCAAGCCTCATCAGAGACAAATACTGAAATGGCAAGAGGTCGTTAGTAATCATGAGTGTTTTAAAATAGGGCTTGTTTGGACAGGCAAACCTGAGCACAAATACACAAGGATGAGGTCATTTAGCCTTGAAACACTTGAACCTCTTTTTGATATAAAAGGGATAAAATTCTTCAGCCTACAAAAAGGAGATGCACGAAAGGAGGCTTTGAAATATGGTTTTATCAAAGATTATACAAACCGTATCATGGATTTTTCTGATACCGCTGGTTTAATAAACAATCTTGACCTGATTATAAGTGTGGATACCTCTGTTGCTCACCTTGCTGGTGCAATGGCAAAGCCTGTTTGGATACTCCTACCTTTTAGTCCTGACTGGAGATGGTTATTAAATAGGGATGACACACCATGGTATAAAACCGCAAGGCTTTTTAGACAAGAAAGATTAGGAGACTGGGGAACCGTTATTCTGAAGATAAAGCAAGAGTTACAGAAACTTTTATCATATCAAAAAGTCTCTTAGACCATACACAATGGGATTGTTTAATAATATTTTGCTAAAACAAGCAGTGTCTGACACATCCTTATAGCCCATACCTCTTTCTTACCTCTTCAATCTTACCACAACTGTATTGCCCTTCTGGACATGGATGCTTGAGACACGGAGGTCCGGCGTTTCTAAAGACAGTTGGGGCGACTTCCTTTACCAATCTCAACATCTCATCTGCCATTTGTCTAATCTCCCATTGAGCCCTGTTACAACAACGCTGCCTAAAAAAATGCAGTAGTTCTCTGGCATTCATTGACACTACTATCTTTGTTTCACAGGCGTTTGGAAGGACGAAACGGGCATCTTGGTTAGCAGCCTCACCTTTTAATCCTCTTTCGTTTAGCCTGCCTACAATGAAGTTATATGTCTTTTGTGCCTCAATCATAAGATTGTCAAATGCCTTTCTCGCCTCTTCATCTTCTGCAATGGATGGCGGGACTATGTAATCAAATGTATCACCTTCAACCCTTTCTGAAACATACCTCTGGGATTGTTGGCTGTATGATGCTATCCTGTGTCTTACCAATTGATGTGAGCAAGCCCTTGATATCCCTTCAATGCCAAAGGTAAAAACCGCATGTTCAATCGGGCTATGATGCCCCATCTTCATGAGTTTTTCAACAAACTGACTCTGGTCTTTTTCCTCAATCCTTTCTCTTAATACCTCAATATCAATAGGGCTATAGCAAAGTTTTGCTGCAAGTGAAATCGTCTCTTCAGGTTGTGGGGTGTGTCTTAAGAGTATGACCTTTAGTCTTTTCTCCCCCATTATTTACAATCTTCCCTTTGTAGTTGGTGTGCCTTTTCTTTGTGTATCAATGCTTACAGCCTGTCTTAATGCCCTGCCCATTGCCTTGAATATTGCTTCAAATATGTGGTGTAGATCTCTGCCATAAAAGACTGTGATATGCAGGTTCATCATTGCATGGTTGCTGAATGCCCTGAAAAATTCCTCAAAGAGTGATACCTCAATACCTCTTACCGACCCTCTTGGTGGCTCAACCTTATAAACAAGGTAAGGGCGTCCACTGAGATCAATTACTACTTGGGCAAGGCTTTCGTCCATCGGTAATAAAAAGAAGCCATATCTTGTTATCCCCTTTTTTTCACCTAAAGCACTTTTTAGTGCCTCACCAAGCACTATACCCATATCTTCCATAAGATGGTGGTAATCTATCTCAATATCCCCTTTTGCAACCACCTTTAAGTCAAACAATCCATGGAAGGCAAACAGTTCAAGCATGTGATCAAAAAACGGGATAGTTGTCTGTAAGTCAGTCTCCCCTCTACCATCTAAATTGAGTTCTACTAAAATGTCCGTCTCCTTTGTCTTTCTTTCAACAGTTGCTGTCCTCATTTTAAACTCCTTTTTGAGATCTTTGTGGGCTATTTTTTAACCCATTTTTTGCCTTTGTCTCCTCTGAAAAGTAGGAATATCATAAGTATCCTCATCAAAGAATATATCCTTATCCTCAATATTTGGTTTTACGGTATTTTCTTCCATTGTATCTTCCGTCTTGGTCGTTACCGATACTTGAGACTCCCTGTAAAATATTGGGCTACTGCCTAATGTTTTCTTCAAGACCCTATTAGTCTTACCAACTATGAATGACGGTGTTAGACCAACATTACCTAAAGGAGGTAAGACAATTGGCTTACTGCCTTTGACATCCACTATCTCTGGCATTGCCTCAATCCCAGTTGCAATTACTGTAACCCTTACCTCATCATCAAGGTCTTGATTTACAACATATCCAATGATGATATTTGCGTCTTCATGTGCCTCTGAATATATGAGGTTGTTTACCTCATCAAACGAATCTATAGAAAAATCCGGACCACCTGTAATGTTTAGAAGTATGCCTTTTGCGTCCTTAATAGACGAATTATCAAGAAGCTGATTTGATATTGCAAACCTTGCAGCATCTATTGCCGCATTTTCTCCATTTGCAACCCCCATTCCAATCACTGCCTTGCCAGAATTCGTCATTATGGTTCTAACATCTGCAAAATCCACATTCATGTGACCGGGGACAAGTATGATATCTGAAATCCCCTGTATGGACTGTCTTAATACATCATCGGCAATAGAAAAAGCCTTTGTCAGAGGGGTTTTTGGAGGCACTATCTGTTTTATCCTGTCGTTAGGTATGATGATGTATGTATCTGAATATTTTTTCAGCTCCTTTATGCCCTCCTCAGCATTGATGTTTCTCTTTCTTCCTTCATAACTAAAGGGTTTTGTAACGACACTTACTGTCAAAACACCCATCTCTTTAGCCAAAGAGGCTATAACAGGAGAAGCCCCAGTTCCTGTACCACCACCCATTCCAGCGGTGATGAAAACCATATCCGCACCTTCTATATAAGATGCCAAAAGGTCTTTATCCTCTAAAGCAGCTTGTCTGCCAATGTTAGGGTCAGCACCTGCCCCTAATCCCCTTGTTGTCTGTTCACCGATCTGAATCTTGTGGTCTGCCTTAGACCTCTCAAGTGCTTGTTTATCAGTGTTTACTGCTATTAACTCAACACCGTATATATTTGCCATAGCCATGTTGTTTATGGCATTACAACCACCACCTCCAACCCCTATCACCTTTATCTTCGTGAAAGGTTTTGTTATTTCCTCTATCTCTATCTCCATAACACTGCCTCCCTATAATTTGACAAAATTCTATAATTATATCATCTTTTATACCAAAAACATTAAAACAAATCTATGAAAAAATCCTCTTTAACCATTGCAATCTTGCAGACCTTGTTTTATTCTTCTGTGCCTTAAACAATTCAATAGCATACATCACTGCCCCCATCACACATGCAAAGTCAGGCTTCTTTAAGTCATTAAATGCACCTTGTTTTTTACTTGAAACCTCCATCTCATAATCAAATACAGACACAGTCCCTATCCTCACAGGGATTTCAAATATATCTTGAGCCAACAATGAGAATCCCTTCATATTGGCAACCCCACCTGTAATTATTGCACAATGCAGTTGCCCATCAAAACCATATCTCTTTAACTCACTTTTTATCAACAAAAGCATCTCTTCTGCCCGTGGATTTATTATTGAGAAGATATCATCAGTTGACACAGTCTTAACGGAACCATCAAAACAGATTACCTCTATCTCCGTAGTATCCTCTGGCATTGTATAAACCTCACTAAACATCTTTTTAACCCTTTCACATTCATTAAAAGGCAGTGCAAGTCCTATTGAAAGATCGTTTGTGAAATGATTACCACCAAGCGGAAGGCAAGAAAAATGCTTCAAAACACCTTTGTCAAATATACCTATTTCAGTCTTTCCACCTCCAATATCAACAAGCAAAACCCTGCAGTTTTTCTCCTCATCTGAAACAGTTGATAGATAAGATGCTATCTGACACATGATAAGATAAGTTACATCCAGCCCTGCCTTTTTAAACAATGACAACATATCGTCAACCGCCCTGTAATGCCTTGACAATATCATCATTGATTGCATCTCCAATATGTCGCCCTCTAACCCTACAGGATTGTCAACAGAAACCCCATCCACATAAAAAACATGTGGGATTAGGTGGATCAAGGAGACATCTTTGTTGGAAATGTCGCTGTATGCTGTATCAAATAATCTTGATAACTGCTGGTTTGATATCTTCTTCTTCTTTGTTGCGATGCAATATCGCTTATCTAAACTGGTTGTAAAAACTGAAGGCACAGACAATATTACTTCTGTATTTCCATCTAAATTCATTCCATCAATTACCGTCTTTATGCATGAAAAAACTGCATCTTTATCTAAGATATTGCCCTTTTTTAGACCCTTTGAAGGACAAGAAGAGAAATTAAGCACCTCAAAACCAGAGTTTGACAATTTAGATAATACAGCACAGGTTTTATGCGAGCCAACATCAATAGCAAGGACAAGGATATCATCTTCTTTCTTTTTCAACAATAACCTTATCATTGCTCTCCTTGCTTGTCCTTACCACTACCCTATCCTTAAACCTTACATCAATGACCTCTACATTGAGGTTTCTTCTTTGAATCTCCTGCCTAACAAAATCAAGACGAGATATCTTTTTGTCATAATCTCCGCTACCAATCTTTATCTGCACACCATCAATCATAACGGTTATATCTTCAGGTCTCTTACCAGTAATCTCAATCCTGCCTTTTGAGGTGTAGGATGTATGGTTTTTAAGAAACGATACAAAAGACAGCGCCTCTTTATACGCCTTGTAATCTTCCTTTGGGTCTATGTCCACTAAAACAGGTAAAAACAATACCACTGAGTCGCCAATATCCTCTAGTAAAACTCCATCATTATCCACAAGAAATGTCCTATCCTTGAGACGAAGTATTGCTAATGCTTGCGTCTCTTTTATCTTGATATGAATAACCCCGCTTAAATCCTTCTTTATCACTGCCTCCTTTATCCATCTAATAGACATCAACCTTTCATGTATTGTCTTTAAGTCTGTTGCAAAGAGTTTGTCCCCTTTCTTGACATTCACAGCAGTAACAATATCCTCATACTTTAGCCTCTGATTGCCATATACTTGTATATCGGTAACCTTCAGAAAACTTGTCACACAAAGATATATCCCGGCAAAAAAGAATGCTAAAAAGAGAATTCCAGAAGAAAATTTGATTAAAAAGCCTTTTTTCTTAGTCCTTTGTTTAGTAAACCTTGAGGTCATCAATAAAATTAGGCAGTTTGTATGGCATCTAACAATATCAATTCAACCAAATCTTCAAAAGAATACCCTGATAAACCTGCTATCTTAGGAAGGAGGCTTGTTGCTGTCATCCCCGGAATCGTATTAACCTCCAATACATAACCCAATCCATCCTCACTTAATATCAAATCAACCCTTGTAGCACCACTACATCCCAAAGACAGATGCGCCTTAAGGGCTGTTTCTTTTAATACATCATAAATTCTCTGAGGGATTTCGGGAGGCAGAATGTATTGTGTCATACCACTGGTATATTTAGCCTTGTAGTCATAAAACTCTGAAGATGGTCTTACCTCAACACCACCAAGCACCTTATCACCTAATATACCAATTTGTATCTCCTTGCCTTTAATGTAGCGTTCAATCAAAAGTCTATCGCTATAAGTAAAGGCATTGTTAACCGCTGGTTCTATCTCCGAATCGTTATGAACAATACTTACCCCAATGCTTGAACCCTCTGTAGATGGCTTTACAACCCATGGATATTCAAAGACAACCTTGTATTTTATTATGTCAACATCATATCCTTTACTTGTCTTCTGCAGGAGCGACCTTTGAAAAACAACATATTCTGCGATGTTTAATCCTGCAGATTTAAAACATACCTTTGACCACTCCTTATCCATAGCCAGTGCAGAGGCAAGCCTTCCAGAGCCTGTATAAGTAATCCCTAATACCTCCAAAAGACCTTGTATTGCCCCATTTTCACCACATCCACCATGAAGGGCAATGAAAGCCAAATCAATCCTGTTTTGTCTTAACTCTGCACAAATACTATCCCCCGACACATCAATAAGTATCGGTGAGTAGCCCCTTTTAAGTAATGCATCAAACACAGCCTTTCCGCTTCTTAACGACACCTCTCTTTCAGCGGAATCCCCTCCACACAATACTGCTATCCTTTTATCTTTTAACAACTCTTGCATATGCCTTTAATTTTATCACATTCTGCCACAAAGTGTTTAAAAAATTACTCATTATCACAAATCGTGCTATTCCTAATATTACATGGAGTTATTAACCACATGTTGTTTTTACTAACCGATTTAAAGTAGTATTTGTAATCATTTTAAAAGCCATTCTTTGGACAATAGGAGGAGGTAAGATGGATATAGTAATGAGACAACAAGATGGTGCGGTTATTATCTACCTTAAAGGCAGATTAGATGCGATAACATCTTCACAGTTTGATAGCTATGTTTCAACGATTTTTGAAAACATAAACAAACTTGTAATCATCAATCTATCCGGACTTGAATACATAAGTAGTGCAGGGCTCCGCAGCATGCTTGCTTTTGCAAAACAACTTAAGTCAAAGGATGCCAAGATAGTATTTGCTGAATTAAAAGGCTCTGTAAAGGATGTATTCAGAATATCAGGTTTTTACACCATATTTGAGATAGTTGAAAACGAATCGGATGCCATAAAACTCACCGTATGAAGGAAAAAAAACTACCTGCAAAGATTGAACACCTACATGATGTACTTGATTTCATAACAGAGATACTTAAACAGCAGGGTATCAACGAAGACAAGATTAGAAATATGCAGATCGTTGTTGAGGAGGTCTTCGTCAATATTTGTAATTATTCCTATGACGAGGATAATCAAGGGATAAATATCAGGTGCTACATTACAGACGACGATTTATTTTGCATAGAGATTACTGATTGGGGAAAACCATTTAATATCTTAAACTCTAAAGACCCAGACATAAAAAAAGATATTGATGATAGGGATATCGGGGGATTAGGCATCTGGTTAGTAAAGAACCTATCAGACAAAATAACTTACAAAAGAATAGAGGATAAAAACATCCTTGAGATTGGATTTAGGTTAAGCAGGGTGTAGCAAGTTTTTTAATTACGCTTACCTTGTCATCCTTCCTTTTTTATCATACTTTTTCAACTCACAGAGCAAAAGGTCTATTTGATAAAATCTTCTTAAAATGTTAAAACATACGGCGTGTCAACACTTCAAGCCATCATCTTAGGTATAGTAGAAGGGCTCACCGAATTTTTACCAATATCCTCAACAGGCCACATGATAATAGTCTCTTATATCATGGGGATATCAGACGACAACTTTGTCAAGACCTTTGAGATAGCCATTCAATTAGGGGCTATCCTTTCTGTAGTATTGCTCTATTACAAAAGGTTTATCAGGTTATCAGATATATACTTCAAGTTGGCTGTATCCTTTTTTCCAACAGGGGTGGTAGGTTTGATTGCATACAAGACCATCAAGATATACCTTTTTAACCCGTTTGTAGTGGCATCTGCACTCATAGTAGGTGGTATCATCTTGATATTGATTGATAAATGGTCAATGTCAAGGTCAAGCAGGTTTAAGGATATCGCAGACATATCTTATAGGTCAGCATTCATAGTTGGTTGTATGCAGTGCATCTCTATGATACCCGGGGTCTCAAGGGCAGGTGCAACCATTATTGGGGGCATAATCGCAGGTTTTGATAGAAGACAGGCAACAGAGTTTTCCTTTTTACTTGCAGTACCAACCATGTTTGCTGCAACAGGCTATGATTTGTATAAAAATATTGATAAATTCAGCGATCAGCATATCAGCCTCTTATTAATCGGAGGATTTGTATCATTCATCTCGGCAATAATTGCAATAAAGGCACTTATATACATAGTCCCAAAACACGGTTTTAAGCACTTTGGCATTTATAGGATAATATTTGGGATACTCTTTTTAGTCTTTTCAGCATATTTGTAGAATTTAAGGAGGAAATATGTTAAGAGTGATATCGGTTTTATTAGGTTTAATTTTTTTAACTAACATTTCTTATGCCTCTGACTCAAGACAATTTCAACTTGATGAGATAGAGGTATCGTCTTCACTGATAAAAGAAGAACAATCAACCCCTAACATGACTTTAATCATCCCTGAACTACTGCTTCAAGGCATTGGCTCAACACTTGATTCTGCTTTATTGAGACAGGCTGGTATAGATGTTCAAAGGATACAGGAGGTTGGTTCAGCATTGGATGATGAGGCTATCAAGATTAGGGGATTTGGTTCAAATAGGATTATGCTAACCATAAATGGTAGAACACTAAATGCCCCGGGCACTGCAGGTGGATATTTCATAGACTGGTCAGCCACTCCATTATACAACATTGAAAGGATTGAGGTAATAAAAGGGGTTAGTGATCCACGATACGGAAATGTATTGGGAGGCGTGATAAACCTTGTTACAAAACAACCCTCAACAAAACCACAACTTGAAACACAGGTGATGGCAGGGAGTTTTAATACAAAGACTGTAAGTTTCTTACATTCTTATAAGCCTAACCGTTTTGAATACTCCATAAGTGGAGGGTTTTCTGAAACCAATGGTTATTTATACAATGGTAATTTCAGGATAAAGGATTTAAATATCTATGCAGGTTATGATTTACCTTGGGATGCTAAATTAAAAACAGACCTGCAGTTTATATCTTCAAAAAAAGGGTTCATAGTATCAAACAGGGTATCCAAAGACTATGACTCAACACAATACAACTCACCAAAAAACCCTAAATACCCTGCATCTGATGGTGAATACATGTTTGGAGGCATGGGGGCATATCCCGAACCGGGCAGTTGGTGGCAGAAGGAAAAGGTCTATTTTAATATTTCATACGAACAGGCTTTTAAAAATTCAACAGCATCTATCAGATACTGGCAAAACTATGGCGACAGAGAGGCTTACAACACACGGGCATCTTTAAACAGGGTGTTTCACAAAAAGTTCTACGATGACCGTTCTTATGGAACTGATATTTCTTATAACCTCTTACTTCCTGACCACGACATCAAGGCTGGAATAGAATACAAAAAGTTTAAAGACAAGGGAGATAGAAACTATCCTGATGATTTCAGGGCAGCGTTTACAAACGAAAATTATGTGTATTCGTGGACTTGGGGAATGTATGTGATGGATGATATAAATGTGGGTAAGGATATCTTACTCACACCGGGGATTAGGTTTATCTCCTTTGACGGCAGACCCGGACCATCTGGTATCGCTGAAGGCATAAAGGATATCTCAATGAATGGCGTAGTCCCTTCCCTAAAGATTACCTACTTGCCTGACAAAAACACGACCATATATGGAAGTATTGCAAGGGCATTGAGGATGCCAACAATACCTGAGTATTACTGGCATTTTAGTTCTGATGCCGGTGTTGACACAAGCAATCTTACATTTAAAAAAGAGGATGGTCTGATGCTTCAGGCAGGGTTTAAAACGGAGTTGCCAACAAAGACAAGGCTTGAGGCATCTTTGTATTACTACAGGATAAAGGACTACATACACTTTGATCTAATAAACTTTGTATCCTACAACATTGAAAGGGCTAATATTTATGGACTTGAGATAGAGATGTCTCAGCAATTAGGCAAGGGTTTTTCTATCTTTGGCAATTATACTTTTCAGAAGAGCAAGACAAAGGGTGACCCTTTTGTTTCAGAGTTTTTAGCATCCCAAGATAGAGATTTTGATAAGATACCAAACCTACCAGAACACAAGATAAATTTGGGTATTCAATACAAAGGGACAAGAAAGGAAAAGATTGCATTATTTATGAGATATGTAAGTAACCAAGATGTAATCTACAATAACAACACCCTATTTAACACAGACCTCCGTGTCAGGAAGCAAGATGCTTACCTCTGCTCAGACTTAGAGGCATCGTATCCTGTTACAAAGACGGTGGACATTACCCTTTTTGTAAGAAATATCTTTAATAACACATATCAAGAAAGATTAGGTTATCCGTCAGCAGGTAGGAACCTTGGTGCAGGAATAAGGGCTGTGTTTTAGCCCTAAATCCTATACATCAATATTCTTTGCCTCAAGGCAGTGTTTGATGATGAAGTCCTTTCTCTTATCAGTCTCCTTACTCATGAGTATCCTAAAGGTCTCTTCAGTGGTCATATAATCCTCTATCTTTACCTGAAGGAGTGTCCTCTTTTCAGGATCCATAGTTGTCTCCCAGAGTTGCTCGGGATTCATCTCTCCTAATCCTTTATACCTCTGGATAGTAAGCCCCTTTTTTGATGCTTCCGTTATCACAGTAAGCAGTTCTGATGAACAGCTTACTTCCTTTGTATCGGATTTAATTGTTACCTTATATGGAGGCTTACCAATCAAGGCTTCAATCTCCCTGTTTAGTTTATAGATCTCCTCGTAATTAAGACTTGCTAAAAACCTATATGACAAATCTATATCAAGATTATCCCTACTAATCCTCACCCCGTATGATTCATGCTCTTCATCAAAGGTCATCTCTCCTACAACGATACCCGGTATCTCTTCTTCTATCAGTTGTAAAACTTTCTGTAGATTGTCCTTGTCCTTAAATATATCCAACTTGAAGGACTTTTCTATCATCTTTTCAATTAATCCCCTGCTCAATCCCTTTCTATCCAATGCAGATATTAACTTTTCGTATTCCGTTATCTTTTTAAGACAGGACAATAACCTATCACCCTTTATTTCCTCTGTTTGTTTATGCAAGACTACATCCTCAACAGACATCTTTATGAGCATCTTGGTAAGTTCTGCCTCGTTCTTAAGGTATGTATCTGTCTTACCCTTTTTGACCCTAAACAAAGGTGGTTGTGCGATGTAAAGGTATCCCTTTTCTATTATCTCAGGCATTTGTCTGAAGAAAAATGTCAAAAGTAGTGTCCTTATATGAGCCCCGTCAACATCAGCATCTGTCATGATTATTATCTTGTGATACCTAATCTTTGATGTATCAAACTTCTTTTCAACAATGCCCGTCCCGAGTGCTGATATCATTGTGGTAATCTCGTTTGACTTTAGGAGTTTGTCAAATGCCGTTCTTTCCACATTCAATACCTTTCCCCTTAAGGGTAGAATGGCTTGTGTCTTTCTATCTCGTCCCTGCTTGGCTGAACCTCCTGCTGAATCCCCCTCAACAATAAACAACTCTGATTTTGCAGGGTCTTTTTCTGAACAGTCCGCTAACTTTCCTGGCAGCCCGCTAACATCAATCTCGCCTTTCCTCCTCGTCAGTTCCCTCGCCTTTTTTGCCGCCTCCCTCGCCTTTGCGGCATTCATAATCTTTGAGCAAATTGCCTTTGCAACGGAGGGATTTTCCTGAAAGTAATTAGACAAGAAAGAATAAACCTCTGAACTGACAAAACCCTCAACATAACTATTGCCTAATTTCATCTTCGTCTGACCTTCAAACTGGGGTTTCTGCAGATTTACGCTGATTACTGCCGTCAACCCCTCCCGTGTATCCTCACCTTGAATGTCTTCTGTGTCCTTTTTTGAATCCTTTTTCATCATTTGTGTGATGTAGTTTTTTACTGCCCTCGTAAGTGCTGATTTAAAACCAGATAGATGCATTCCACCTTCCCTTGTGTTTATATTGTTGGCAAAGGTGTATATCTTCTCATCATATCCATCGTAATACTGAAGGGCTATCTCAAGTTCTACCTCGTCATACTCCTCCGATGCACTGTTGTCTGCCTTTAAGATAGGGACGCTTTTTTTTGTATAAAAATAGATGGGATCCTTGTGTATGAGATTCTTATTGGCATTTTTGTGTTCAACAAGTGAAACTATCCCCCCATCATACACAAACTCTTGTTTTTTATTTGTCTTCTCATCAATTATGGATAACTTAAGTCCCTTATTAAGATATGCCAATTCCCTTATCCTGCTTGCAAGGGTGTCAAAGTGAAAATCCGTTGTCTCTACAAATATCTCACTGTCTGGCTTAAATCTGACACTCGTTCCAGTCTTTTTGGTCTTACCAACAACCGTAAGGGGAGTTACTGGTTGTCCCCTTTCATACCTCTGCTGATATACCTTTCCATCCCTTCTGACCTCTATCTCAAGCCATTCTGATAGAGCATTTACCACTGACAACCCAACACCATGTAAGCCACCTGATACCTTATACGCTTGATTGTGAAACTTTCCCCCTGCATGTAGTTCTGTAAGCACTACCTCTACCGTTGAACGACCCTCTTTGTCATCAGGATGGACTTCGGTGGGGATACCCCTGCCATCATCAGAAACTGTGCATGAGCCATCAATATGGATGGTTATCAGTATCTGTGTACAACACTTGTTCAATGCCTCATCAACGCTATTGTCAACTAACTCATATACCAGATGATGAAGCCCTTCTATAGAGGTGTTGCCTATATACATTGCTGGTCTAACCCTCACAGGCTCTAACCCTTTTAACATCTTTATTGAATCAGATGTGTAATCTTCTACTGATACAGTGTTTTGCTGTGTCTCCTTGTTATCTTCCATTATGGTTTTCTTCCTTTACAGACTTGTTTTTTTGACTTATATTATAGCATTTTTGACACTAACCACTCAAAAGGACGGGATTATATGGCTTGTATCTATTTAATCAATGAAAACAGATTTATGAGATAAGAATAAAAATCCAAAATGCATTGATGCCTTTGTTTTTTCTTTATAAAATAACAACAATATCTGATTAACTGTTATGATGCCTTGTTGTTATAACCCTCTACAATCTCATTGGCATTACAATGCTTTTGTAGTCGTAGTCGTCCTTATCAGATGTGATTAATGTGGCAGTAAGGCTCTCTTTCATCGTTATCTTGACCTTCTCTGTGTCAATAACATTTAAGGCATCTAACAAGAATCTTGAGCTAAAACCTATACTGATGGCATCCCCTACATATTCAATCTCTAATTCATCCCTGTATTCACCGAAATCGGGATTGTTTGCAGACACAAGAACCTTTTTATCATCTATATCAAATCTAACAAGACTTGTCTTTTCTTTGCTTATTATGGATGCCCTCTTTAATACCTTTACAATTGATTCCTTTTTTACAACCATAATCTTATCGTTGTTAACTGGTATCACATTCTCATAGTTTGGAAAATTACCCTCTATCACTCTACATAGAAGTTCAATCTCTCCTGTCTTTAGCAGCAGATAGTTTTTGTCTAATAGCATCTCCAAACTTCCTTCACCTGCAACAACCCTCTTGATCTCTGACAAGGAGCGTTTTGAAAGTAGTATCTTCATCTCGTTTTGTGGCTTAAAGTCAATTCTTCTGGTTGAAAGGGCAAGCCTATGTCCGTCGGTGCCAACCATGTTTATCGTTCCATCTGGTTTTATATGAAAAAGTAAACAATTAAGGGCATACCTTGAATCTGCCTCTCCTGCAGCGTATAGGGTTTTGTTGATCATATCAAGGATTATCTCGTTTGGTAGTGAGAATCTTTCCTTTGGATCTATAGTAGGCCATGCTGGAAAATCAGATGCATTCATGCATGCAAGCCTGTAGTTTGACTTGTCTGACCTAATCTTCATCCAACCTTCCTCTATAAATTCTATACTTATAGTATCACCTTCTAATTCCCTGACTATGTCTATCAACTTACCAATTAGACAATACCTCCCCTCTTGAAGTATATCCAAGTTTATTGGCTCTTTTATAGCAGTTTCAAGGTCAGTAGCCATTATGAAAGAGTTCTTCTCTTGGGCATTCAAGAGAAAATGATTTATTATGACCAAACTACCCTTTTTGTCCACTAAATACTGAATATCTGATAATCTCTTTAATAATTCTTCTCTCTTTATCTGTACATGCATATTAATAACCCTCCTATCTGTTTTTCTTGAGTTTAAGTAAGAAACCCAAAATAAATCAACTAATTGTCTTTTATCCGTCTTATAATCGTATCAACAATCCTTGAAAATTGCTCATCTGTATTGATTTTTTCACTCACTTGCTTACAGGCATATATAACGGTAGCATGATCCTTACCACCAAAGTTCTTTCCAATCTCTGATAAGGAAAGATTTGTTAGGTTTTTGCATATATACATAGCCAGTTGTCTTGCAAAGGCAACCTCCTTTGTCCTTTTCTTTGCCTTAAGATCGGTTACTTTTACATTAAGATACTCACAGACCTCCTTTTGAATCCTATCAGGTGTTATCAGTTTTACATCATCGTTAGATATTAATTCTTTTAACACATTTTTTGCGAGTTCTATATCTATCTTTTTGCCTGTTAATGATGAATGTGCACCTAACTTTATAAGACAGCCTTCTAAATCTCTAACATTAGACTTTACCCTTGAGGCAATAAAATATGCTACATCCTCTGGTAGTTTTATGCCTTCATTCTCTGATTTTTTGTACAGTATTGCTATCTTTGTCTCAACATCAGGTGGATTGATATCTGCAATTAACCCCATATTAAATCTTGATCTCAGTCTGTCACTTATATCATTTATCTCCAAAGGAGGTCTATCACTTGTAAGAACAATCTGTTTTTGCTTTTCATAAAGTGTATTGAATATATGGAAGAATTCTACCTGTGTCCTCTCCTTGCCAGCAAGAAAATGAACATCATCTACAAGTAAAACATCCACTCCACTGAATGTTTCAAGGAGTTCTGATGTCTTGCCATGCCGTAACGCAGATACTAACTCATTTGTTAAGATATTCACTGATTTACAGTAGATATTTATAGTAGGGTCTTTATCAAAAAGTGCATTACCAATTGCATTTAGAAGATGGGTCTTACCTAAACCGCTACCCCCGTATATAAATAGTGGATTATACACAGTACCCGGTTCATCAACAACCTTCTTTGAAGCAGCATGGGCAAATTCGTTAGAGGTGCCAACCACAAAATTATCAAATGTGTATTTAGGATTTAGATAAATTCCTTTAGAAGCAAGTCGTTGTCTCCTACTTTCCTTTTTGTTGTCTATCTTTTTGGTCTCAACATCAGGTTTTTCCTGCATCCTAAATTTTATAGAATGCTTACTTCCTAAATAATTACTTAACTTTTCTTCCAGCAATTGAGGATAATTATCCTCAATCCACTCCTTATAAAACCTATTTGGAACCTCAAGATACACTACATCATCCTTGATATTTAGTATCCTCATTGGTCTAAACCACAACTCATAAACACCCTCGGATACAATATCCTTTATCTCTGACTGAATAATATCCCACAATTCTTTATTGCTTTGCTGATTTGTCATAAGAGATTACAATTTATAAACATTTTATTGACAATTGTTAATAACTTTTGGATTAGAGGTTTGAAGATTATATAAAAAAATCTTAAAAAGGGCAAATTATTTTTTTAAAAAAAAATTATAACAACAGTATCAGACAATACTAACAAATTTTCACACAAAAAAACCTAATCTTTTAAGAGGCATATCTTATTTATAAAACCTTATCCTCTGCTTTTATTATTTTTATAAAACCATTTTTTTACAAAAGAAAAAAATCACTATTATCAGCACAAAACATCCGGACTCACCTTTTGTTAAGGTAAATCCGGATAAAAATCATTAATTACTTAACCTCTTCAGGCAATGCAGGAATCTGATCTGTTTCATAAAAGGCAATAATCCTTGTATGTTGATATCTTTGATGCTCCTTCATAGTCACATTTTTAGGACTATAAATATCACCTATACCATATACCTTAAAAAATTGATGAGGCACATTTACAAGATATTTATCTAATACATCTATAGGCACTTCAGAACGTTTTTTACTTAGAGTCTCATTTTTCTTTCTATCGCCAATAGCTGAGGCACTTCCTATAGAGATTAAAAGTATCTTCCTTCCCTTACTTTCTCTTGCAAGGTAATCGGCAAAATTAACAAGTCTTTCAAACTCATGTGAACCTTTCTTTAATTCACTTGAACCAATCGGAAAGAAGATTGTTATTTCTCCTGTTCCTTGATTTTTGGATAGTTGTTCAATCATTTTGAGTGCTTTTTGTGCTGTTTCAAGATTTTTCTGTTGAGACATCATTATTGCCTCTTGGTTAGCAAGTGTTTTTTTAGTCATCTTTTTTAACTCATCAAACTCTTGCATAGCCATATTATGTGATTCTACAAATATTGTAGCAAGTGCTGTTGCCTGTTCTTTTGAAGCACCACCTAATATAGTACCATTTGGGAATACAATTTCCTTAGTACCACCAGTTGTATCTTTCATGTGCAACTGTTTAGTCTCTCCAGCACAACCAATGATGGAAGAGATAGTAAAAACAACAATGATAAACTCAATAAACCTTTTCATACTCTATACCTCCTTTTATAATATTTTGTATTAATCATAGTAGATAAAATATTTCTAAATCAAGAATCTGTGGATATTTACATTCAAATAATAGGTTATCATAGTAAATAAATTAAGATAGACATAAATAATGTAAATGCCGTTGCAGGTATAATTTTTTTATAAATACCTCCAAGGTCTGCAAAGAAATAATCCCTTGTAAGTAATAAACAAAGGTGTACTGGTGAGAGCAAAACACCAACATAACCTGACGCAAATGCAAATGTTATATTACTTATTTCTACACCTCCTGAAATGCCGATCAGTAAAGGAAATGTACTTCCAACAAAAGCAACAGTTATACCTGTGAGTAATCCAACAATAAAAGGCAGGATTAGTAAGATTGGAAATATCGGCAATCCCATGCTGTTTAAAAGTAAACTTATATTCTGTATAGCACCTGAAAGCTCAAGAACTTGCTTAAAAAACATTACCCCAAAGATCAATACAAATATCTCTTTAGAAAAACCATATCTAAGTATCTTAATCACCTCATTTAGTCTTATCCTGTATAAGATGATTAAAAAGGTGTTTATGATAAAAAGAGATAGATAAAGTTCAGATCCAAATAAGAAAAACATAATCACTAATACACCAATTGGTAAAAAAGAAAACAAAAAACCCTTATCTTTCATAATTGATAATGATTCTGCATTTTCGGTTGTATTGATGCCTCTCATGGAAAGATAGAAACCAGATATAATCATGCTCAATGTTAGAGGAATGTTTAACAATATAATCTTTTTTACATCTAACGAGGTGATTGCAGAAACAAGCATAATACCTGGATAAAGCGGTAATACACACTCCCATATGTGCCTAAACCAGTAGTTTATAAAGGATTTTTCTTCACTTGACATATTCAAATCTTTAGTTGCCTCACTAACCATTGGGGCTGAAAAATAAGCACCACCCAATGAAGGCAAAAGACCAATAATTATTGGCATAGATACAATGATGATCTTCTTATTGTTGAACATGCTTCTGATACCATTCATCATCTTTGACATAATATCATTCTGCCTTAATATCAACTCAAAACACCTAATGAGGCTTAAGGCAAGGATTAGTTTTATTGTGTTTTGATCTAATAATGTCTGTTTGACTGTGATTATTCCAGTTTGTATATCAAACTGGTAGAGTATCATGAGTAAAAAACCTGCAATTAAGAGTACTAATCCAACATTCAGGTTCTTTCTTATGAGTATGAGAATTGTGGTGAGTATAAACAAGAGTTTTATTAGATCGGGCATAGAAAATTATAATACTTTGGTATATTTGTAGTATAGCACTGTAATAAATAAGGAAAAACAGCAGTAACGAATTTTTAACACTACTTTGTTGTATAATATTGAAAAAGCAAAAAGGAGGTTTTTATGGGGATTTCATCTATGACAATGCTTTTTCTCTTGTTTCTTATACTCTACATAGTATCAAGTGCTATAAGGATACTCAAGGAATACGAAAGAGGAGTAGTCTTTAGACTCGGTAGGGTAATACCTGTAAAAGGACCGGGTCTTGTTCTTATCTGGCCTATCATTGATAAGATGGTTAAGGTTAGTCTTAGAACCGTTACGATGGATGTGCCACCTCAAGACATAATTACAAAGGACAACATCACTGTGAAGGTAAATGCGGTTGTCTATTTCAGACCTATTGATCCTATAAAGGCAATTACAGCAGTTGAGGATTTTTACTATGCAACATCACAGATAGCCCAGACTACATTGAGAAGCATTTTAGGACAAAGTCAATTAGACGACCTCCTTGCAAAGAGAGAGGAGCTTAATGCAGAACTCCAAAAGGTGATAGATCTGCAAACAGAACCATGGGGAGTAAAGGTAACAGCCGTAGAGGTAAAAAATGTTGATTTGCCCACAGAGATGTTAAGGGCTATGGCAAAACAGGCTGAGGCTGAGAGGGAAAGAAGGGCAAAGATCATACATGCAGAAGGTGAACTTCAGGCAGCACAAAAACTTGCTGATGCAGCAAGGATAATTGCATCCGAGTCATCTACTCTGCAATTAAGATATCTTCAAACCCTTACAGAGATTGCAACTGAAAAGAACTCAACGATAATCTTCCCCGTACCAATTGACTTGATTACAACCTTTATTAAGAAGGATGAACCTAAGACCACAAATAATCAAGGTTAATAGAGTCTCATTTAGGATGTGAAACAAGAACAAGAACAGAAAAATGCAATATGGCTTAAGTTAATACTTTTTATATTAGCAGTAGCTATATTGACCTTAATACTGTATAAGACTGGCGTTTTTCAGTTTTTTTTAGATAGAAAGAGGATGCAGGATTTTATCCACTCCCTTGGTCCTCTTGGTTTCTTAGGTTTTATATTCCTTCAGACACTACAGGTTGTGGCTGCACCTATACCCGGTGAGGCAACCGGCCTTCTTGGTGGATATCTTTACGGTCCTGTTTTAGGGACTATCCTTTCAACGATTGGATTAACCATAGGTTCTTATATAGCATTTACATTAGGTAGGATATTTGGCAGGCCATTTGTTGAAAGGGTTGTAGATAAGACTGTTTTGCAGAGGTTCGACTATTTATTACACCACAAGGGTGCCTTTTTGATCTTTTTGTTGTTTCTTATTCCGGGGATACCAAAAGACTATCTCTGCTACATACTCGGATTAGGGCATCTTACTACTATAGAATTTCTTATCATAGGTGGAACAGGGAGATTATTTGGTACGATATTGTTGAATGTTGGGGGTAATTACCTTAGAAATGAAGAATACATGAAATTTTCATTCTTGTTTGGTATTGCAATAATCGTTGTTATAATTGCAATAGTATTTAAGGAAAAGATTGAGAGGTTACTAAGGGTAATCCACATTGTCCAATACAAAAGACAAAAACAAAAAAGGATGAAGAAATGAGTTTTCATTTTTAGTTGGATTTTTACATTACAATAGTTTAAAATCCATCATTATGACAGATCAAAACCAAAAGACTACCCATACCTTTACCGATGAGCCCGAATTGAATCGGGTTCTCAATGATATAGTCTATCTCATACAGTCGTATGCAGATGAGCAGATACAGCACATAAAGAAACTTTCTGAAATAGGGATTGCCCTATCATCTGTACAAGAACTAACAAATCTCTTTGAACTGATAGTTGATGAGGCAAGAAGTTTTGCAAATGCAGATGGAGGAACACTGTATCTTGTAAATGAAGAGGAACAAACTCTTGAATTTGTAATTGTCCAAAACGACACGATGAAAACAAGGATGGGCGGTAAATCCGGTCCGATTACTTGGAAACCAGTACCTTTAATTGTTGATGGCAAGCCAAATCATTCAAATGTCTCATCCTATGTTGCTAACACGGGAAAGACCGTCAACATTGCCGATGTATATGAGGCTCAAGGGTTTGATTTTTCGGGAACAAGAAGGTTTGATGCAGGCACAGGATATCGTTCTATGTCAATGCTTGTTGTCCCTATGAAGAACAAGGATAATGAGATTATTGGTGTTTTGCAACTAATAAATGCATTGGATAAACAGACAAAAAAACCAATACCCTTTTTGCCCTCTCTTGTAAGTCTTGTAGAGTCCCTTGCATCACAGGCTGCTGTGGCTATCACAAATGTAAGGCTCTATAAAAGTCTTGAGAATCTATTTGATTCATTTATTCAGGTCATCGCTACTGCTATTGATGAAAAATCACCATATACTGCAGGGCATATACAGAGGGTTCAGAGATTGACGATGGATATAGCAAATGCAATGAATGAGGAGGATGAAGGGGTTTTCAAGGATTTTTATCTCAATGAAGACGAGATGAGAGAATTGAGCATAGCAGCATGGATGCACGATATAGGCAAGATTACAACACCTGAATATGTTGTGGATAAGTCAACAAAATTAGAGGGTATATTTGACAGGATAGAGGTTATAAAGGCACGGTATGAAATAATCAAAAGGGATGTTATCCTTAATCATTACCAAAACATATGTGAAGTTAAAAACCC